>JBGVDU010000137.1:0-1854 GCA_045119555.1 Acutalibacteraceae bacterium
TTCTTAGCGTCATCATACTCACTGTTCTCGGACAAGTCACCGTAAGAACGTGCAAGCTTAATTTTCTCAGCCATTTCCTTACGTTTTACGGTTTTCAAAATATCAAGCTCGTCCTCCAAGTCTTTAAGACCCTGAGCTGTAAGTAAAATCTGTTTCTGCATATTGTATTCCACCTTTTATTTAGTATTATCTTAGGATAAACAGAGTTTACCGCCCGAAGCTTAACCCTCGCAAGGTCGGTAAACAAAACGTCTGCCGTATAAAAATACGGCTGTATATACATCAAATATTATAGACATTTCTAAACTTTATGTCAAGAGAAAACTGCTGTAAACCGCCGTAATCGCACTAAAAATCATTTTGTCGAAGCTTGAAAAAACTTTATAAAACTGCCTGACAAAGAGAATAAAAGGTGAAGAACCAACAACTCGGCTCTTCACCCTGTACTTTTATTGCTGTTTAATTTAATGCTTAGGCGAATTATCAATATGAATAATAATTACCTGCCGCATCGTAATAACCTGTTGCACCGTAGTAACAGCCATCCTCCGGACTGTATGAATAGGTGCTCTTCCAGTCGGCATCTCCGCCCGTTGTGGTTGTGTTATTGTCATTACTGCTTTCGTAGCTATAATCATCGTCGTTGTCGTTAGACTGACTTGACCAATACTCATCATCATCCCAATACGGATCAACCTCTTCGCTTGATGTAGCCTCCGAGGAATTTGATGATGTATTGGAGGATGTGCCGCTTGTTGTTGAAGATGTGCTGTCTGTGTCACTTCCGCTCGAGGTACTTGATGTATTCGAGGATTTGTCGCTGTCAGTGTCACTGCTTGCAGTAGTGGCAATATCATTTATACCGAGTGCCTTAACTGCCGCAATAAACTGTGGGTCCTTTGAAATATCAAGTGACGCAGATTCAAAAGCCTTCTTCTCGCTTGCACTGAATTCTACAACCGTTGTGGGAACCACACCTGTTGAGGAATAAGTCTGCTGATTCTTCGTTACATAATAAAGGCTCGGAATCAAAACATAGTCACCGTTGGAAAGCTGGATTGCATCTGTCTTTGCACAAGAACCTGCCGTTGTTGTACCTACAATTATAGCCTTATTGTATGCACTGAGCGTATAAGCGAAAATCTCAGCAACGCCCGAAGTTTTTTCATTTACAAGAATTGCAATATCGTAATCAAGCTCATTCTGATCAGATGTATAAAGCACTGTTCTTGTACCGTTCTTATCAATACCTGCGATTAATTCACCCTCGGGCAAAAGCATGTCGAGCAAGCTTGCTACTGTGTCAATATCACCCGTTGAGCAATTTCTGAGGTCGAAAACAAGCATATCAACCTTAGAAACAGAGGACTGCTTAAAGTCATTGATTGCGTCTGTAAAGGACTGCTTAGTTGAACTTGAGAATCCCAAGAACTGCATATAGCCTACGCCCTTACCGAAGTTCTTGTAAATAATCGTTTCTCCCTGTGTACTCTGGTTGTATGCAGCGTACTCTTCTGCTGTAAGGTACTGAACGGCACTGTCACCCAAGCCTTCAACATAACCCTTACACATTCCTTTTATAAGCTCCTCCTCGTTTGTTGCACCGAGGTAATTTTCACTTATAATTTTTTCAACTTCATCAACCAAAGCATAACCCGAGCTTCCGCTTGTAGGCTCCGTAATGTTTTTTACTTTACTGCCTGCAATAAGGTAACCTACCGTAAATGCGATGGCTGCCGCAACCAACACGCACGTCAATGCAAAGCCAAACGTAGTCTTTTTTCTCATCATTAGAAAAATCACTCCTCAAAATATTTGTGAATAAGTATTTTACATATTCGGATATTCCGTCAT
>JBGVDU010000138.1:0-1845 GCA_045119555.1 Acutalibacteraceae bacterium
CTATCATTATCGGTATGGTAGCAGACAAGCCTATTGACGGAAATGTTATTCTGAATATTCTGGTTTTGTTTTCCGTAACGGTTATATTTTCATCTGTTATTATAGTTTGTTCAATGAAACTCAAATCGAAAAATGCAGTAGGCATATTTATTTTCTTAATAATTTCTGTTATATCCATTCCGATAATTATAAAAGGCTTTAATTATCTTGACGAAATATACACAGCGTACGGTGGGCTTGATGAAACAGCACAAAACGAGCTTATTATGCAGCTTGTAACAGGGAAATATACGGAAATAAGAAATATTCTCGCACCGCTTCTCCCCGTTATCATTGTTGTATTTCCGACGATAGCCTTTATTTGCTCAATTAAAATTATGAAAAGGAGAGAAAATTAATGTACGGACTTTTATACAAAGAGCTGATACTCAACAAAAAGCAAATTGTCTCAATAGCCGCCGCAATAGTTTTATTCTCCTCAATAATGTTTATACCCACTTCCGATAATGGTATTAGCGGTATGGAGGAAATATTCGTAATTATATGTATTTTTTTTACGGTATTGATTTTCGCCGTTGTCGGAATGCTTCAGCAAGGTATTTTTGAGATTGACGAACGGTCAAAATGGCAATTTTTTATCACCTCCACACCTCTCGGTAAAAACGGACAGGTTCAAGTAAAATACATATTCACCTTTGCAACGTCACTCATAACCGCATTTTACTGTATATTAATCAATTCAATAGCTTGCTTGGCTCAAAATACCGATTATTTGATTCCAAGCGACTTGATTGTTTTAATAACGCTTGTACAGCTTTTTATGAGAAGCATTGAGTTTCCATTTATATTTCGCTTTGGCAGTAAGTACGGAAGCAACGTGCGTATGGTGCTGGTGTTTTCATTGGTATTCGTCATTATAGTTTATCTGTTGTTCGGTGATTTATCCGTATTTGGTTCTAAGGAAAATTTTATGCAATGGCTTAATCTTCTTTTAAACGGAGAGGCTTTTTCTAACCGAGTATTATACTTTATCAGATTTCTGCCCTGCATTACTTTGGCTTTATATTATCTTTCATATAAAATTTCTTGCAGGCTTTACATTAAAGGCGGTGACTGCTATGACAAATAAAAAAACAACCGTAACAAGAATTATTATTTATCTGTTAATCGCCTTTGTACCGTCTTGGATTGCATTATTTTGGTATCGTTCAAAATACGGATTTAACACCAACACAATCTTATATCATGTATTGGGAATTTTTTCGATGCTCATGCCCTCTGTCGGAGCGATTTTTACTCGAATTATAACTAAGGAAGGGTTTAAGAATTCATTATTAAAATTGAATGTTAAAGGTAATGTCAAATATTACATTACAGCCGTATTAACGCCTGTGTTATCCTTTATAATCGGAGCTTTTCTCGTAAGTATGTTTTTATTGCCCAAGGGTTCAACCTCGGAAATTCTGTCTAAATTACCCTTCACAGACTTTTTCACTACGCTGATATACGCTGTTTCCTTATCCTGTCTTCTCTGTTTTCACGCATTGGGTGAGGAAATCGGTTGGCGAGGCTACCTGATACCTAAGCTTGAGGAATTGACAAATACGCCCGT
This sequence comes from Acutalibacteraceae bacterium, assembly GCA_045119555.1. Classification (GTDB taxonomy): domain Bacteria; phylum Bacillota; class Clostridia; order Oscillospirales; family Acutalibacteraceae; genus RUG592. The sequence continues at coordinate 1,613 of JBGVDU010000138.1, forward strand.
TGCACTGATTATCGGCGGATTTATCTGGGGATTGTGGCACACTCCAATGATTGCATCGGGTCAAAATTTCGGTACGGAATACAAATTTTCCCCCTACACGGGAATTTTGCTAATGTGCGTTTATTGCACATTTATCGGTGCGTTTTATGTATTTTTAACAAAGAAAACAAATTCCGTCTTTCCTGCCGCAATCTCTCATTCCATACACAACGATACAGGCGGCGGAATAATAG
>JBGVDU010000139.1:0-1860 GCA_045119555.1 Acutalibacteraceae bacterium
ATTAAAGGGTACATACATTCCCGTAAGTGTCGGCAAAACGGGTTCCTTCGGCAAAAGCTCACAAAACTCGCTTATTTCAAACCGTCAGCTTAATATGCTTTTTGAAAAGGTGGAAAGAAAAATCGTTGAGATGAGCAATTCTCTCGACAGCGGAAGCATTTCCGCCGTGCCCGTTACGGGTAAATACGAGCCTTGCAAATGGTGTATTTACAGTGCCGTATGCGGACATGAAAAAAACGGCAAAAGCAGATGCGTTTCTGCGTTTGATAAAGACGAGGTTATCGCAGAGCTTGAAAAGGAATTCGGAAAAGGGGAGGCGGAAGAGTAATGTCAAAGGTTAAATGGACAGAAAATCAGCTCGATGCAATCAATGCCCGAAACGGTGCTGTGCTTGTTTCTGCGGCGGCAGGCTCGGGCAAAACAGCCGTGCTTGTTGAACGTGTTATTGATATGATAACAGATAAGGAAAATCCCGTTGATGCCGACAGATTTCTTGTAGTAACATATACAAGAGCGGCGGCAGGGGAGATGAAGGAAAGAATAGCGGCGAGAATTGAAGAGCTGTTAAAGGAAGAACCGCATAACGAGAATCTGCACCGTCAGCAATTACTGCTCGGCAGAGCACAAATAAGCACAATCCACAGCTTTTGCAGTGATTTGGCGAGAGAATATTTTTACACGCTTGACATACCCTCGGATTTCAGAATTGCCGAAGAGCAGGAATTGACTATCTTAAAAAATATCGCAATGCAGAATGTTCTTGAAAAAAAGTACAGCGAAAAAGATGCAGTATTTGAAAATACGGTAGAGGTATTTTCTTCTGTGCGTGACGATGCTGTTTTACAGGGCATAGTGCTTATGCTTTATGAATTTTTGCGTTCACACCCGTTTCCGGAACAATGGATTAAGGAAAAGAAATCTATGTATGACCTCACCCTGACAGCTGACCAAACTCAGTGGGGAAAGACTATTCTTGCAAGAGCGGAAATGTCCGTGTTATTTATCAAGAGCCTTAACGAAACAAGTCTAAAGCTTTTGGAGGAAGAACCGAAGCTTCGAGATTCAAAGTTCGGCGATTTGATTCGAGATGACGGAGCTTTTATTGACTTGCTTTTAAAGCGAATAGAGAGTAAAAATTGGAACGATATCATATCGTATTTAGGTACATTCTCCGCAGGCAGACTTACCACCCCAAAGGGATACGCCGACCATGAGATAAAGCTTGCCGTTTCGGGTTACAGAGATATTGTCAAAGATACAATTAAAGAAATTCAGTCGCTTTTCTTCCGCAATAACGAGCAATGTATGGACGATATTGCAGACCTTGCACCCGTTGTGGGAATGTTGTTTGAAATTATGCAGGAGTTTGGAGATGAATTTTCAAGACTTAAAAAAGAAAAATCTCTTGCCGATTTTTCCGACCTGGAGCATTGGACATTGAGGCTTCTTGTAAATGAGAGTGAAAACGGTTACGAATTTACCGATATAGCAAGAGAGATTTCCTCACGCTTTGACTATGTAATGGTTGACGAATATCAGGATGCGAACAATATTCAAGATACAATCTTCAAAGCTGTGAGTGACAACGATTCAAAGCTGTTTGTGGTAGGCGATGTTAAGCAGAGTATCTACCGATTCAGACAGGCAATGCCCGAAATTTTTATCGGAAGAAAAAACAGATATACTCTTTATAACCGCAATAATGAGGTTTATCCGACTAAAATCATTCTTGACAGAAATTTCCGCAGCAGAAGCGGAGTTACTGAGGGTGTAAATTTTGTTTTCAAAAATCTTATGTCCGAGAGTGTGGGTGATATCGAATACACGGGCGAAGAAGAACTTGTGGCAGGTGCGGCTTAT
>JBGVDU010000140.1:0-4904 GCA_045119555.1 Acutalibacteraceae bacterium
GATACTATCCGTGATTATCTTCACTTTTCTGTGCCGGACAAAGGCCCGCTTACAGATTACGAAAGCTGGATGCCCGATTTTATGCAGGGAATGGCTAAAGGAATAGAGAAAAGCAGAGGTTTAATTCAAGGTGCTATTAAAAATGTATCGGGAGATATGGTAATAAATCCGAGAGTCAGTGCTGAGATGATTAACGGCAACAGTAATTCAAGTGCGATAGGTACATCAAGTAGTAATCAGAATATCACTTACAATTTCAATCAAACGAATAACAGTCCTAAGTCACTTTCACGCTTCGAGATTTACCGACAGAGTAAAAATCTTTTATCAATGGTAAAAGGTAGGTGAGAATTTTGTTTACGCTAAAGGTTAAAAATTTTAAGCAGGAAACATACGAGCTTACCCACAATTATGAACGATATTATGTGAAATCAATACAGGGCTTAACACCACCGTCAACTGTCATTAACACATCTGTTAGCGGCAGTTATGACGGTTCTTTTTATAGCTCGTGCAGATTGGAACAGAGAAATATTGTTATCACTTTAGGGTTGAAAGGAAAGGTAGAGGAAAACAGGCAGTTGCTTTATTCTATTTTCCCTTTGAAAAAAGAGTGTGAAATCTACTTTAAAAATCAAAACCGCAGTTTGAAAATCAAAGGCTATGTTGAGAGCATAGAGGGTAATATTTTTGTTCAGAGAGAGGAAATACAAATCTCTGTTATCTGCCCTAATCCGTACTTTGAGGGGATTTCCGCAGCAGAGAGTTCTTTTGAAAAATCAATTCCTTTATTTGAGTTTCCTTTTTCTATATCTGAACCGATACCGTTCGGAAATATTATGAAAGTTCCTACTTGCAATCTTGATAATGCAGGAGATGTTGAGTGTGGGTGTATTTTCACAGTAAGGATTTTCGGTTTAGTAAGCGGACTTCAAATTACAAACGAGGTAACTCACGAATATATGCGTTTTGATGATATTGCATTTATGAATAACGATGTTATAACCATTAACACCAATTACGGAATTATGAGAGCGACTTTTCGCAGAGCAGGTTTAGAAATTAATCTCCTGCCGTATTTAACCGATGACTCAAAATGGATAAGACTTACTACAGGTTTGAATATTCTTACATATTCTGTCACTCAAAAAAGCTATGAAGATGTTAATATCAAAGCTGAATTTACTCCGCTGTTTGGAGGTGTGTAAAATGCTGTTATATGTTTGAAAATACGAAGATAAAAAATTCATAAAAACAAAGGTCATTGATTATGCAACTTCCGTAATCTGGGTGGGAAGATACTGCGACTGCGGAGAATTTGAGATTTACATTCCTGCAAGTAAAGAGCTAGTTGAGCTGTTTCAAGGTGAAGTTCTCTTTACCAGAGCTGACAGCGAAATCACAATGGTGCTTGAAAAAATACAGCTTACAACAGATGCCGAAAATGGCGATTATCTTATCGTGAGCGGACGTTCGCTTGAGAGTATACTTTCAAGAAGAGTTGTACATAAGCAAACTACTCTTGAAGGCACACTTGCAGACGGTGTGCGAAAGCTTTTAAATGATAACCTTATCAATCCACCCAAAAGTGAATCGGACAGAATAATAACGAATATCAAAATAGGAAATATCAATCAATTTACCGATGATTTGTACAAACAGATAACGGGAGAAAATCTTCTCGATGTATTTATCGACATTTGTACAGCATACGGTCTTGGGTTCAAACTCAATAACAAGAGAAATATTAATGAATTTGTTTTTTCTTTGTACAAAGGAGCCGATGTATCTGATGTGGTTGTTTTCAGTCCTAAATTTGGTAATCTCAGCAAGACGGAATATTCTTTTGACTATTCGCAATCTCCCAATTTAATTTACGTTGCCGGACAGGGTGAGGGAGCAGACCGTATCATTGTAGGCTATGAAGCAGATGAAATCAGTCTTGAAAATTTGGAAGGACTGAGCAGAAAGGAATACTGGTTCGACCAAAGGGACTGTTCAACCAACTCATCTACACCGATTCATGATACATTTTACTTACAGCTTTTGCACACGAAAGGCAAAGAGAAATATCAGGAGTTGAAACCCGTTGTAAATTACAGCGGTGAAATTCTTGATAATGGTATGTATAAATACGGTGTGGATTATTCTCTTGGCGATACTGTTTTGATTGAAAACGATTACGGTATCAAAGCAAAAGCGACTATAGTCGAAATAACAGAGGTCGAAGATGAGAACGGATACAAGATAGTTCCGAAACTATCGGAGTGGAGAGTGATAAAATGAAAAGCGGTTTTTTCAACAGTGTCGGGGGTGACAGAAAATATGATGCCGATGACATCAGCAACTATTTTCTGAAATTAATATCTAATGGTGTGTTTGCCACACCTGCGGATTCTTTGCAGGTACAGGCTAACGGAGGAATGTCCGTCAAGGTAACTCCCGGCTGGGCTTTTGTGAATTGTAAGTGGCTAAGACTCGATACGGATTATGTCCTTGAGCTTGAGAAAAGCGATGTGCAGTACAACAGACTTGACAGAATTGTTGTAAGGCTTGATCCGTCGGATTCAGTAAGGTCTGTAACAATCGCCGTCAAGAAAGGTACAGCGTCATCGCCGACTAAAATCGTTCCGCTCACAAGAGAAAAGAACGGAGTTTGGGAGCTTAGTCTTGCACAGGTGTGGGTATTTGCCAATTCGACCGAAATCAAGCAGTCAGCAATCGTTGACGAAAGAGCAAACACAGACGTTTGTGGTTGGGTTACAGGACTTATTGATCAGATAGATACTACAAACCTATTCGCACAGTATGATGCAGCTTTCAACGAATTTATGGAAAATCTGCGTAACGGCACGGCAGACATTCCCAATAATTCGGGGAGTAACATACGAACTTCTCTTACAAATTTCGCAAGAATGGTCTTGGGATATAAGTGTGACACAATCGCCAATTGGGAGCATTTTCCGGGTACACTCAACGGTTATGGTGTGTCTAATGAATCTTTTGACATTAATGCAGGTGATAAACTGCTTGTGTGGTGGAACGGCAATCTGCTAATGGAAAAAGAGGACTATTTGCTTACAAGAGGCGGTTATACAGATGAATTATGGCATATAGTCCCGTGCAGCCAAGATAAATATGTAGGCGGTCAGCTGACTATTCAAGTATGGTACAAGGCAAATTCTGATGAAGATAATGCCAATCAAAATAATGTGGCGGCGATAAGTGGCTCGGCAAGCAATGAGCTTTACGGCAGTTCAACAGAAACGATTATTGATGAATGCTCATCTGTTGCCACAGGTTCTGTTGACACTAACAAAAGTAATTCCGTTAAAACCGTTTCGGGAAAATCCGAGAAATTGGAGGATTGATTTATGGAACTTAACAAGATTATACGCAGAACGGGGATTCCCGTTGCAAATGCTTACGCAAAATTTAAAGCAGATTTAAAAGATGCTTTGGAGGATTTTGAAAACATAACAACCGAAGAAGTAGACGAAAGTCAAAATGCTGACGGAACTGTAAAGGAATATGAACACACTCGCTTTTATATCGATAAGAGCAAATCAAAATACATCAAGGTTATCGATGATGCAAAGAATTATCTCCGCCTTGCTTTTGTTTGCAATTCAGGCAGTATTGATATTGACGGCGGTACAGGTTCGGCATCTTTCATTTCGTACAATATTGTAAAAACAGCATATGGAGTGATGTTCACAACCTTGTACCGTACATCAAACTCAATCAATTCACCCGGTGACGGCACTTTTCAGAGCTACATTACAACCTTTAAAGATGAATACGATAACATTATCAACGGCTATGTATTTACAATTCAGGAAAGCAACGGAACAGACTCAGCCGATTTTCGTGATTGGATTTATTTTGCCACGGAGAATCACGAATCATTGGAATTGCAGAGAGGGTTATACCAAATGCTTGGCTCCAATGCAAACCAAACGGTGATGTACAATGCGGTATCGTACAATCATCAGCTTATAGCGGAGCATTTGTTTAAGAAAATATTATCGGAAAGTGGCAGGTTTGGCAAGATAAAGCTTGATAACAGAGAGTTTATCAGCGGAAGTCATTTCTGCCTTGAATGTAAGACATAAGAGAGGAGAATTTTTGTATGAAATTTTTATGGAACGTAAATCAGTCGACATTTGCAGCAATCGGCGGTTTTATCGGTTGGTTCTGGGGAGGGTGTGACAGTTTATTGTATTCACTCATTACGTTTGTAATAGTTGACTACATAACGGGAGTAATGTGTGCAATCACCAAGAAAGAGCTTTCAAGCGAGATAGGATTTAAGGGCATCTTCAAAAAGGTTCTTATTTTTATGCTTGTTGGAATTGCGAATATTATTGATGTGCTTGTGATTGGCAGTGGCACTGTTCTCAGAACAGCGGTAATATGCTTTTATCTTTCAAATGAAGGATTATCAATTTTGGAGAACACAGCAACTCTCGGTTTACCAATACCGGATCAGTTGAAGAAGGTGCTCAAGCAGATTAAAAAGAGAGGAGATAAGTGATTATGATAACAGCAAAAGAAATTATTGATAAAGCGGTGTCGTATGTCGGAACCTATGACGGCGACAACAACAATGTTATTTTTAATACTCGCTATTACGGTAAGGAGGTTTCCGGTTCTTCTTATCCTTGGTGTGCTGCATTTGTTTGGTGTATCTTTAACGAGTGCGGTGCATCGGATTTGTTTTATGACGGAAAGAAAACAGCATATTGTCCTACGGTTCTCGATTGGGGTAAGAAAAACGGATTAATGATTGATAAAACAAAGGGTGAATACGGTGATATTGTGCTTTTTGATTGGAACAATGATGGAATACCCGACCATATAGGATTTATCATTTCAAGAAACAGCAACGGAACGTACGAAAC
>JBGVDU010000141.1:0-3646 GCA_045119555.1 Acutalibacteraceae bacterium
AAGAGTTCAATCCGCTTATTTAGAGCTTAAAGAATGTAACTATGAAATCAGAGATTACATCGACGAAGTTGATGTTGACCCCAATGAGATTGATGAGGTCGAGGAAAGAATTGATGTAATTAGGTCACTGCAAAGAAAATACGGTGATACGATTAAAGAAATTTTGTATTTTTGTGAGAATGCACAAACAGAATTAGATGAATTGTTGCAGTATGACATAAATAAAGAAAAGCTGGAAAGTGATTTTAAACACGCAAAAGCGGAGTTATCTATAATTGCCAATAAATTGACTGCGGCAAGAACTGCCTCGGCAGATTCGTTTGCCAAAGCAGTTATGGAAGAAATGCGATACTTGGATATGCCGAATGTAGTTATGGTGCCTTGTATAACAAAATGTGATTTTACGGAAACAGGCTGTGATAAGCTTGAGCTTTTAATTTCCGCAAACCCCGGAGAGGAACCAAAGCCGATTTCGAAAATTGCTTCGGGTGGTGAGTTGTCGAGAATGATGCTCGCTATCAAGACAATTATTGCCGAAAAAGATGAAATCGGAACATTGATTTTCGATGAGGTTGATACAGGAATAAGCGGTTCAGCCGCATCAAAGGTAGGCAGAAAACTTTTGCAGTTGTCAAAAACACATCAAGTTATATGTATTACACATCAGGCTCAAATTGCCGCTCTTGCAGATGTACACCTGTTTATCAGTAAAAGCGTTTCGGAAGGCAGAACATTTACCAAAATAAGAAAGCTGGATTTTGAGGAAAGAAAGTATGAGCTTTCAAGAATAATAGACGGTAATAATCCGTCGGCTCTTTCATTAAAACATGCTGAGGAAATGTTAAATTCAAAATAAAGGAGTTAATTTTAAATGAAAATACCATTTTCACCGCCGGATATTGGTCAGACTGAAATAGATGCGGTAGTTGAGACCTTAAAATCCTCATGGATTACAACGGGTCCAAAAACCGAAGAGCTTTCAAAAAGAGTTGCAGAATATTGCCATGTTCCTTATGCTGCCTGCATGAATTCCGCCACAGCCTGCCACGAAATGGCACTCAGATTATTGGGAATCGGACCGGGTGACGAGGTTATTGTTCCTGCTTACACATATACAGCTTCGGCAAGTGTTATCACCCATGTTGGAGCAACTCCTGTAATGGTTGATACAGATCCAAATTCTTTTTACATTTCTTACGATGCAGTTGAAAAAGCTATTACACCAAAAACAAAAGCTATTGTACCTGTTGATTTGGGCGGTGTACTCTGTGATTACGACAGATTGATAGCTATCGCTGAAAGCAAGAAATCTATATTTAATCCTTCCAATGAAATTCAAAAAAATATTGGAAGAGTTGCTATCGTTGCAGACGGTGCACATTCATTTTTAGCCGAGAGAAAGGACGGAAAACGTTCTGGTGAATTGGCTGACTTCACGAGTTTTTCTTTTCATGCCGTTAAGAATTTCACAACAGCCGAAGGCGGTGCATTGGCTTGGAAACCTATTGAAGGCTTTGACGGTCAATATATAAAAAAACAGCTTGCTCTTCTTGCTTGTCATGGTCAGGATCGAGCTTTCAAGGCGGAAGGAGAAAAACCGTTTTGGGAGTATGATATCGTTTACACCGGATATAAGCATAATATGACAGATATTCTTGCTTCAATCGGCTTGGTTCAAATGGACAGAGCAAACGAAATCATTCAAAAAAGACGTTATATTGTAAAAAAATACAATGATGCTCTTTTAAGCTTAAATGGTCTGGATATTTTAAATCATTTCGATACTCTTGGTTCAAGCTGTCACTTATATCTTGTTAGATTTCCGGGTAAAGATGAAGCTTTCAGAAACATGTTTATGGATAAAATGCTTGAAAAAGGTGTTTCCACCAATGTTCATTATAAGCCGTTACCATTACATACAGCTTATAAAAACTTGGGATTCGACATTTCCAAATATCCAAATGCCTATAATATGTATAAAAGCGAAATAACTTTACCGTTATTTACTCTTTTGACTGACGAGCAAATTGATTATGTAATTGAAAAATTCATGGAAACATACCGTGAAATGATGTGATTTTGCGTTAAATTTTAACTATCATTGACTAAAGTTCATCGTTATGTTACTATATAATAAGATTGAGTTTCTGTAAATTAGGAGGATATTACAAATGAATAAATTTAAAAAGGCTTTGACTTTCCTTTTAGCGGGATCACTCTGTTTAGCCGCTGTTGGCTGCGGTTCCTCAGGCACAGGTACAGACAATTCCGCTGCATCTAATCAGACAACAAAGGAAAAGCTTGTTATGGCAACAAACGCATCATTCCCGCCTTATGAATACTATGAGAATGAAAAGATTGTCGGTATTGATGCTGAGGTTGCGGAGCTTATCGCTGAAAAACTTGATATGGAATTGGAAATCAAAGATATGGAGTTCGGCTCTATTATAGGTGCTGTTCAAACAGAAACAGTCGATATTGGTATGGCAGGAATGACAGTTACAGACGAACGCTTGGTTTCTGTTGACTTTTCTGATACCTACTCTCAAGCTGTACAGGTTGTTATAGTAAAAGAAGGCAGTGATATAACAGCTATTGAGAATCTTGAAGGTAAAAAAATCGGTGTTCAAGAAAATACAACAGGCGATATCTATGCAACAGACGATTTCGGCGAAGATTCTATTAAGAGATACAGTAAGGGTAACGATGCAGTTGCCGCTCTTACAGCCGGTATTGTTGACGCTGTTATAATTGATAATGAGCCGGCTAAATCCTTTGTCGAAGCTAATGAGGGCTTGACTATTCTTGAAACTTCCTATGCTGTTGAAGAGTATGCTATCGCAATAAGCAAGGATAACACAGAGCTTAAAGACAAAATTAACACTGCTCTTCAAGAATTAAAGGCTGATGGCTCAATAGACGAGATTATTAATAAATATATTCCGGCAGAATAAAAGAATTATTATGAACGGGGCTACTTTTATTTCGGTAGTCCCGTTTATGGTGAGAGAGGGAGAATAAATTATGGCTATGATTAACGGACTGACCGAATGGTTGGATGATATGAAGCTTCGTTTTATAAACGATTTCATAACAGATAACCGTTGGAAATATCTTTGGAACGGTCTTGGAGTTACTTTGCAAATTACATTGGGAGCACTTGTCATCGGTGTAATTCTTGGATTTATAATTGCGGGTATTCGTGCAACACATGATAAAACGGGTAAGCTAAAGTTTTTGAATGCTTTGGCTCATATCTATTTAACGATAATTAGAGGAACACCTGTTGTTGTTCAACTTTTGATAACGTATTTTGTTATCCTGGCTCCTTTAGGTGTTAACGAAATCATTGTAGCAATCTGTGCTTTTGGTATAAATTCGGGTGCTTATGTTGCGGAGATTGTCAGAGCAGGTATCATGTCTATTGATAACGGTCAATTTGAAGCAGGCAGATCGTTGGGCTTTAATTATGTACAAACTATGTGGTATATCATTCTGCCACAGGCTTTTAAAAATGTTTTACCTGCATTGTGTAATGAGTTTATTGTGCTTTTGAAAGAAACATCCGTATCGGGTTATATCGCACTCCAGGATTTAACAAAGGGTGGAGATATTATCAGAGGTCGTACCTTTGATGCCTTTTTAC
>JBGVDU010000142.1:0-2382 GCA_045119555.1 Acutalibacteraceae bacterium
GGTGTTAAGCACTCTGCTTTTTTGTTGTTGATTTTATAAATAATATGCTGATGTAAAGACCGTTTAATTTTAGAAGAAGCTTTTTAAAGGCTTAAAGCTTCCAAGAACAATATAATCCGCCGCACTCCGAGAAACGGGAAGCTTAATAAATCAGTCACCGTGGCTGTTGAAAAATCAACAGTCTTTATGCCAATTACCACCCTTGATTTCTTTACCGTTATCTGTTCTTACCGAATCGTTTTCATTGCCGAGATTGCCTGTAAGATACATGATAACAGACAAAGCGGCGAGGGGAGCTGTTTCCGCACGCAAAATTCTGTTGCCGAGAGTTGCCGCAGAGCCGCCGTTTTGAATTATGTACTCAACCTCCGATTGCTCGAATCCGCCTTCACTTCCGATAAAAAGCGAAATTTCATTACAGCTGTCGGTTTTTATTAAATCTCCGAGAGGCTTGCCGCCTAACTCATAGCAGACGATGCTTGTCGTGTTGCTTGCCTTGACGGCGGCGTCGTTTAGCTTCATCATCGGGAGAACCTGCGGTATAATAGCTCTTCTTGACTGCATAGCCGCTTGAAGGGCAATTTTGTTCCAGCGTTCCAGCTTCTTTTTCATCGACTTTTCATCGGGACGAGATACGCACCTTGCTGTAATAATCGGGACAATTTCGCTGACACCGAGTTCTACCGCCTTTTGAATTATAAAATCCATTTTGTCGCCCTTTGCAAGTGCCTGATAAAGTGTAACCTTAGTCTGAGGTTCATTTTTGCAAGGGTAAGAGTCAAGCACCCTTACTGTAACCATACCGCCTGCAACGGCTTCGATAATGCAGTCGTGCTGAATTTTATTGCTGTCGCAAATCGTAAGCTCCTCACCTGTATTCATTCTCAGAGATTTGCTTATATGCTGTGCATCCTCGCCTATGATTGTATGTGTAGGTGCGGTTACGTTTTCTGAAAAAAACCAAGCCATTTGAATACCTCTTTATAAATCAAAATGAATCTAAATCGTATTTATCGGGATTGTTCTCCTCAATATATTCTTGAATTACACGCTGCTTGCGTTTGTTGGCAAATTCCTTTAAAAGTAAGAAACGTGCGTATCTGTTCGCTGCGATAAAGGGAAGATTGCAGAATATGACAATTACTCCCATTATAAACCCAAGGTATGCGTCGTTTGCAAAAAAGGCAAACAGAAAATACAAACAGTTCAAAAGACTGCACATTTCACTTCTGCAGGTTAATGTTAAATATGTTTTCATCTTCGGGATATCGGCTTCTTCAATCTTTTTTATGTCGATTCCCTCACGATTGTATTTGATAGGTAAAATCGTGAACCAAGCCTCTATGTCGAAATTATCACTGTAAAATCTGCCTTTTTTTTCAAATGCCAATCCCTTATACGGAAAAGCACGGTAGTTTACATGCTTTTGACCGACGGACGAAGAAAGAATGTATGACAGGAAGTGCCATAAGCAGATTATGAGGATATTGATAATAATAGCCATGCCTAAACTAATGCCTTTGAGCAACTTTCCCACCACCTTTACCAAATTGGTATAAAAATATCATTATAACTATATCAAAATATTGTGCATTTTTCAATTTTCATTTTTGTAACTAAAAGTGTAACAATTTGATAGATATTGAATTTTGCGGATTTGCAATTATAATAATAAGTATAAATGAATATCTCAAAAGAGGTTGATGAAATGAATGTTCAAGAAAAATTAGTTAAAATGCTGACGGATAAAAATATGAAAATTGCCACAGCGGAAAGCTGTACGGGTGGATTGCTTTCGGAAATGATTACAGATGTTTCGGGTGCAAGCGGGGTCTTTGAATGTGGTGTGTGTTCATATTCAAACAGAATAAAAATTTCCGTTCTCGGTGTTAACAGCGAAACAATCGACAAATATACGGAGGTCAGCACTCAGACTGCGGAGGAAATGGCTATCGGTGTTTTGAGAATTTCGGGTGCGGATATAGCAGTCAGCACAACAGGAATAGCTGGCCCAACGGGTGGGACAAAAGAAAATCCCGTCGGTACGGTTTTCATAGGAATTGCAACTAAAGATGGTGTCGTTTCGGAGAAGAAAAACTTTAACCTCGATAACTGCAACGACAGAGATAAAATCAGACAAAGATGTGCGGAATACTGTTTGGAAAAAGTTTGTAGTATGTTGTAAATTTTTCATCAAAGATAAGAGATGTTGCGAATACATTTAAAAAGCGGTTTAGAATAAGAAAAGGGGCACAGTAAAAACTACACCCCTGATAATGAACATCACTAATAATTTTTTTTAATACTCACTTAATACTTCCATCGCCACCCATAAGAGTCGTTAATTCTTCAATGCGTTCCAACGGAAATGGTGGGTGACAT
>JBGVDU010000143.1:0-2808 GCA_045119555.1 Acutalibacteraceae bacterium
CATTTCCATATAATCGGGTAAGCCGTCACTGTCGGAGTCACTTTCAAGGTCGCACCAAACACCGTCCTTATACCACATAATTCCTGTTGCATCAAGTCCGGGCTGATTTTGTGCAGGAATTTGGTTAGAACCGCTGTTAAACAAAACCTTAGCCGAGGAATATTTCGTAATGGTGAAAGAGTACCAACCGTCGGAAGCATCGTTCATACTCTCACCGGGCCAAGCCGTGCCTGTGTCGCTGTCGTCTTTGTAGTAGTAAATATTAGGCGAACTCCAACCGCTTGGTGCGTAGAAATATACTAAAATTTCTTCGGGTCGTTCGGTTGTCCATTCACCGTTTCTGTACCACATTTCGCCCGATACGTCAAAACCGGGCTCATTTTGTGCAGGTATTTGAATGTTTCCGCCATTGTTAAACAGAACTTTTACACTGTCAAATCCGTAAATTATGTACGAATACCAGCCGTCACCGTCTGCGGTCATTGGGTTGCCTGTCCAATCTGAGCCTGTTTTGTCACCTTTATAGTAATAAATATTTACATTATCCCAATTATCATAGTTGTGATAATGTACGGTAATTCCCTCCGGCTTGGTGTCGTAAAATGTACCGCTCAGATACCATTGCTCACCGCTTACGCTAAGTCCTTCTTGATTAGCGGCAGGGTACTGATTGTTGCCTTTGTCACTAAAAATAACCTTCGGTGCGGCCATATCGGTAATTGTATAGTAATACCAATTACCGCCCTCGCTCGTCATTTTTGTTCCGGGCCACGATACAGGGGAGTTGTCATCTGTATAATAATAAATGTACGGCTCTGCCCAGTTGTTTTCGTTGTAATAGTGGACAGTTGTGGTCACAATTTCGGGCTTGCTTGTTGTAAAATTACCCTTATAATACCACATTTCTCCCGAAACTTCAAATCCGGCTTGATTTTGAGCAGGATTTTGGTCAGCACCTTTGTTACTGAAAATAACATTAGCCGTTGAGTATCCTTGAATCTCAAATTGATACCAACCGTCGCCCTCAAGGCTCATTTGTTCGCCGAGCCACGCTTTACCCTCGTTACTTCCATTGTAGTAATAGATGTACGGATTTTCCCAATTATTTTCATTAAAATAATGAACTACAATGCTTTCAATTTCCTCAGCCGAAACAGGAACGGCTAAAATTGGTAGTAGCATTGTAATTGAGAGAACTACTGCTAACAATTTTGTTAATTTAAGTCTTTTGGCTCTCATTTGCATTTTGTCCTTTCCTAAAATTGATTGATTAGAAAGTTAATCGTTGATTTTAATGTATCACCTCTGCATTTAAATTAATAAAGTATATACTTTATTAATTTTAATATAGCATAAGATTATTACTGAAATCTACGAATATGCAAAATTGGTACAAAAAACGACAAAAATTGCACGAGAGTTATTATAATACAGCAAATAATATTATTATATATACCATACTAAAATAATCTAATAATCATGGAAGTTTAATGCAAAATTCCAATCGAATCGAAAGAATGCAAATAAGGATCTTTCGGAGGAAAGATAACTAATATTTCTCGCAGCGGCTTTTTACGGAGTATATTTTATTAATTTTCGCAAACACTTTTATAAAGAGGTGTTTTATATGAGTAAAATTGAATTGCCGTTAGGCTTTGGAATGGCACTTGCACAAAATGAAGCCGCAATGAAGAGTTTTGAAGCATTAAGTGAAGATGAAAAGAAAGCGATTATCCAAAAAACGCACAGTGTAAGTTCCAAAGCCGAAATGCGTTCGCTTGTCAACAGCTTGACTGAGAACACAGGGAATAGGTACTTTTGACTTCTGCAAGCTTTGATATTGCCAACGTAAAGTACGAAGGATTTTTTGAAACAATAATGAAAAATGTGCCTGTGCCGATAAAAATTTTCAGTACAGGCAATCGTTTGGGTATAATATATAAAATTATTGCTCTCGAAAAATAGGATAATCAGATTTTCGTTTCGGCAATACAGCATGCACACAATGTCATAGCAAAAAAGAGGAAAAATCGGGAGACTCAGTCGGATTTTTCCTCTTTAATTTTTACAATATTTTCATCAGCACTCCATAATAATCTCTCGTGCTACGTCCTCAGTGATTGGTGTTGCAAATACATTTTCGCCAAACTGAACGACATCTCCGATACCCTTTTGAAGCACAAATCTCAGCTGACCGTTTTTAACCTTTTTGTCGGTGTAAAGCTTTTTAACAAGAGCTTCTCTGTCTATGTAGTCGGGGATAGCGGTAGGAAGATTCGCCTTTGCAAGAAGTGAAATCACCTCATTTACTTCGCTCTCTGTCATGTAGCCGAGCTTGTGAGAAAGCTTAACCTCTGCAACAAGTCCGATTGAAACAGCTTCGCCGTGCAAAAGCTTGTAATCGCTGACTGTTTCGATTGCTCTGCCGACAGTGTGACCGAGGTTCAGAACCTCACGCAGTCCGCTCTCTCGCTCGTCCTTCATAACTACGTTGTACTTAATTCGACAGTTTTTTTCAGCAATATGCTCACAGGATTTACTGTCTATTGCGTAAATCTTTTCCATGTTTGCGTTAAGGTAATCAAAAAGCTCTCTGTCGGCAAGGCATGCGTGCTTGATTGTTTCAGCCATACCGCTGTAAAGCTGACGGTCGGGGAGAGTTTTCCAAGCGGCAATGTCTATATAAACCTTTTTCGGCTGATTGAAAATACCAATGAGATTAGTAGCAAGCGGAGTGTCAACGGCAGTTTTTCCGCCGACGGAAGCGTCAGCCGCCGCAAGGAGCGTTGTCGCATAATTGATGAAGGG
>JBGVDU010000144.1:0-2623 GCA_045119555.1 Acutalibacteraceae bacterium
GCAGTGATGATGTTATGCCGATTTTGTCGGGCTTTGACGGTAATTTGCCTGTTGAACAGCTTATTCACAAAACATTGCTGGAACTCGGTAAACGATAAGGGGGATTTGTATTGGAAGAAATGGATTTTGAGGACAGAATTGTTTCCTCCTCGGAAATTCCGGAGGATAATTCAAGCTCTGATAACCCCCTGCGTCCTAAAACACTTGATGAGTACATAGGGCAGGATAAAGTCAAGGAAAATCTGAAAATTTTCATAGAAGCGGCAAAGCAACGAGGCGAAATTCTCGACCACGTTTTGCTGTACGGCCCTCCGGGACTTGGAAAAACAACCCTGTCAGCAATTATCGCAAATGAATTGAATGTTAATCTAAGAATTACGTCGGGTCCTGCCATAGAAAAGCCGGGTGACTTGGCGGCATTGCTGACTAATTTAAGTACGGGTGATGTTCTTTTTATTGACGAGATACACAGAATTTCTAGAGCAGTTGAAGAGGTGTTGTATCCTTCAATGGAGGATTTTGCCATTGATATCATTACAGGCAAAGGGCAAATGGCGGCATCATACCACCTTCCGTTGCCGAAATTCACTTTGGTTGGTGCTACTACAAGAGCAGGTCAGCTCACAGCACCTCTGAGAGACAGATTCGGTGTTGTTTTAAGGCTGGAGCTTTATACTCCCGAGGAGCTTGCTCAAATTGTTAAAAGAAGTGCGGGAATTTTAAATATTCCGATTGATGATGACGGTGCTTTGGAAATTGCTTCACGTTCAAGGGGCACTCCAAGAATTGCCAACAGACTGTTAAAACGCGTTCGTGATTTTGCCCAAGTAATGAGTGACGGATTTGTTAATTGTGACGTGGCTCGAATTGCTTTGGATAAATTGGAAATAGACGAACTCGGTCTTGATGCCAATGACAGACGCATGCTTGAAGCAATTATAAAATTTTATAACGGAGGTCCTGTCGGACTTGAAACTCTGGCGGCGGCAATCGGCGAAGAATCCGTAACTATTGAAGATGTTTATGAGCCGTACCTTATGCAAATCGGATTTTTAAATCGTACGCCAAGAGGTCGTTGTGTTACTTTTGCGGCATGTGAGCATTTGGGACTTACTCCTCCGAAGGGTGTAACAGGCGGAAGTCCGACACTTTTTTGAATTAAATATGATAAATTTAAATATAATGTAACAATACAAAAATATGCATTGGTTGTTAGTAAAATACATTAAGCCAACGAGAATTAAGGAGATTATTTTATATGGGTAGATTATTTGGTACTGACGGAGCGAGAGGCATAGCCAACAAGGAGCTTACTTGTGAGCTTGCTATGAATATAGGTAAAGCAGCGGCAATGGTTTTGCTTGACGATAACGACGGAGCAACAAAGCCTACAATTCTTATAGGTAAGGATACACGTTTATCCTCCGATATGCTGGAGGGTGCTTTAACGGCAGGTCTTTGCTCGGTTGGAGCAAATGTTGTTCATCTCGGTACAGTTCCTACTCCGGCAGTAGCTTATTTAGTAAGAAAATATTCAGCAAGTGCCGGTGTTATGATTTCGGCTTCGCACAATCCTCACGAGTTTAACGGAATAAAAATCTTTAATTCCGACGGCTATAAATTGCCCGATGCTCTTGAGGATAAAATCGAATCTATCGTTCTTGACAATGAGATTCCTTACCCGACTCCAACGGGTGATAAGCTTGGAAGTGTGTCCGTATTGCCTCATGCGGTTGACGATTATATTAATCATATTGCAGAGAGTGTTGAGGGTGACCTCAAGGGATTAAAGGTAGCAATAGATTGTTCCAACGGTTCGGCAAGCACAACAGCCGCTAAGCTGTTTAATTTGCTCGGTGCTGAGTGCCATATAATGAATGATAAGCCCGACGGTATTAATATTAACGAAAAATGCGGCTCTACTCACATGGAAAGCTTAATGGAATACGTTAAAGCAAACAAAATGGATTGCGGTGTTGCTTTTGACGGCGATGCCGACAGATGCCTTGCAGTTGATGAAAACGGTAATCTTGTTGACGGAGATTTCGTAATTGCAATATGTGCAAAGGATTTAAAAGAGAGAGGTTTGCTGAAAAATTCAACCGTTGTAGGTACTGTTATGACGAACATGGGCTTCAACCGTTTCTGTGATGAAAATGACATTAAATTCGTTTCCACATCGGTTGGTGACAGATATGTTCTTGAAAATATGCTCGAAAATGATTACAACTTAGGTGGAGAGCAGTCCGGTCACGTTATTTTCTTGGATTACGGTACAACAGGTGACGGACAGCTTACAGGTGCACAGCTTTTGAGTATAGTAAAAAGAAGCGGAAGCAAGTTATCCGAGCTTGCAGAAATTATGCAAAGATTCCCGCAGGTTTTGATTAATGTAAAGGTTTCCACCGAAAAAAAAGTAAAATATTTTACAGATAAAATCATTAAAGCTGAAGTAGATAAGGTCAAAGAGCAGTTAAGCAGCAGAGGAAGAATTCTTGTAAGACCGTCCGGTACGGAACCGCTTATCAGAGTTATGCTTGAAGGTGAAGACTATAAAGAGATTACAGATCTTGCAAACGGTGTTGCAGAGCTTATCAGAGAACGTCTCGGTTAATAATTGGAG
>JBGVDU010000145.1:0-2401 GCA_045119555.1 Acutalibacteraceae bacterium
AAATGCTGCATTAGGGGTGCGATACATTGTGCGTTTTTACACGCTTTTCATTTAATAGTCACGTCTGTAAACGTAGTTATAGAAGTAACCGCCGTCTTTATTTAAAATTTTGCCGTTTGAATCCGTATTGGCGTTTGCAAAATCCCAAATATGCTGCACACCCCATACATCATACGAGGTATCTCTCTTAATGACAATTCTGATATGCAGTTGCTGATCATTGCTGTCGCTCAAAATAAGCTGTTTTCCGTCAAAGCCATTTTGCGAATCGCTCAATACACTATGGCTGTCCTTATCGGCACTGAACAACAAAACATCGTAGGTATATCCGGCAGGCAAGTCAACGCTTATGTCATAAACATAGCTTTTCAGATTATAAACATAAGGCTCGCTGCCGTCCTCGGAATAAGCTTCATCAAAGAACTTTGTTTGGAACAAATCGACCTTGTCACCGTTAAGTTCCTTTATGGTTACGTTCACATAGCCGTTGTTATCCATAATTTCTTTGTAAAGCTGTTCGCTTTCGTTAAACAGCTCGGCAACGCTGTCCTTGTGAGCATCTGAACCCTTTATCTCGTCAATTTCGCCCGACTGACCTATTTCCAACGAGGTGTACTTGTTACGAACACCCGGCACAACATATACTGTATAGATTGTACTTGTTACTCCGTCCTCGGCTGTCACCTTGTAATAGGTAATTGAAGGATTGTATGTATATTGGTCTGTCGTGCCTTCGACATTCTCATTATAGCTGACATCGAAGTTATATGTAGAGATACCGTTTTCGGAGGAAGTCAGATATGCGTCTGCGTTTACCCACTCGCCGTCCATGCCTTGGTGAGGTGAGCCTGTTCCCTCCCACACCTCAACGGTTGCCATATACGGTGCCGTCATTGACAGTACACTGCTCTGCTCTGTTTTTGCAACGTATGAATAAACATCGAATTTATCCACTCTGTTGTCGCCAGTCTTTACGTCTTGGTAGCCGACATAGACAATATCCTGATTTGCAGAAGCGGAGCGTATGTAAACGCTTCTGTTTTCACTGCCGTCTACATAACTATCCTCCAAAACGAAAGGTGTACACTGGTCATTGCTTGTATTGTACTGTGTAAGATAAGAATCATCGTTAGGACGGTTCTCTATAACAAATGGCTGAGAATACGGAATCGTCCACTTGAATATATTATCCTCAGAGGTTGAAACAAGCTCTTCTGTACTGCAATCCAAAATATCAATATTATGATCGTTACTGCTAAGGTTCATAGTATATGTCATATACGGAACTATTGAGTATGTACCGACAGGTGCGGAGTTTTTGAGCGTAAATGTCCAGTAGTTGTTATTGTTGCTATCGCATTTAAGCTCACTGAAATATTCATTCATCTGCTCCTGCGTCAATTCTACGGAATCGGTAGAATTAATCGGAGTATAGAAAATTCTTAACCTATCAGCTCTGAAGCCGTCATCGCTGTCAGTCTTTGCATAGGCAAGAGTAACATTATTTGATCTCCAGTAACATCTAAAGGTTGCGTCGGCTGTTTCACTGCCGTTTACAACACCCGTGTATGTACCGTCACTGTTGGCAACTATCGGATATCCGTTCTTGTATCCGCCCCACTGATAAATATACGGATTGTTGTTATAGGTGTACTGGTCATCTGAACCGTAATTACCCGTCTGAACATGTTCTACGGTATAGCGGCGTATATCACCGTTTTCTGCCATAACATCCATTATGCTTTGGAAAAGTGTCGGATAAAAAGCCCCTGTTTCTTCGTTTTGATAAACATACACCGACTTGACATACTGTTCAAGTGTAACCTTCTCGCCTCGTGGCGTTTCGGTATCTGTATCTGTTTCAGTATCTGTATCTGTTTCGGTTTCGGTTTCTGTTTCTTCATCAACAGGATCGTAGTCGGGATTATCCGCATCCAAATAGTAGTCGGCAGATGTATATTGACTCATATATGCCTTTAACGAATAATACAAACCATTGCCGTTATTGTAATTACTGTTATTATTACTGTTGTTTGTACGGCAATCATTGGAGGTTCGGCTGTAATAGTATTTACTTAATGCAGAATTGTTGTAAACCGTTCTGCCTGTTGCAACATAACCCGTCTGATAACCGTCCGCATCGGTACCGTTGGCTTCATCGTATTTTGTTTGCTCCGTCATGCTGTGGGCAGGGAGCTTAGACCATACATTATCCCAGCCGCTGAGATTCACTGTATTGTACGGAGAATGTTCCTTTGCGATAAACACGGTAGCAAAGTGCTTCTTATTATTTGAATCCTTCGTACGCTCATAATACAGAACGATCTTATAATAACCGCCGTAATACGCAGAGTTATTATCGAGCTTAATGATTGCCGTACCTGTACTCTTTTGCAGGTCG
>JBGVDU010000146.1:0-9463 GCA_045119555.1 Acutalibacteraceae bacterium
CGGCGAATTATACTCAGTACAACTCACCGATAGGAAGATATTAATATTATTTACCGTCGCCTGTGTTGAAATATGGCAGATTTTGCGGTATAATTAAGTGTTGCTTGAGATTGACAGCTTACAATATATTAAGCTGTGGTCTGCATTGCATATCTTTATTTTTATAATTAATTTGTTGTGTCTGATATAACGGTTAGCTGGCTCTTGGGGGCGAACCACTGTCAGCAGGTTCGCCCCCTGTCCGACTTGGCTTTATGTGAAAGCTATGAATACTCCCACTCCGCTGAGTGGAGCATAAGAGTGTTTCGTCGGTTGCGACCGACGACCAAAGACGCTGTCTTTGGAATCTGCAAGCCTTTGAAAAGGCTTGAGCGAAACTTTAAGCGGTTGTTGCAAAAAATTGATTTGGGCGGGAGTTAAGTCAGAACAATGAATGTATTAAATTATTAAATTAAACTAAACTAAATTAAACGAAAGAAGTGTTTTAATATGAGTAAAAAGCATTACGGTGTTATAGGTCATCCGATAGGTCATACATTGTCACCGTTCATTCATACAAGATTGCTCGCTTTGTCGGGCATTGACGGTGAGTACGGAGTTTATGATATTGCTCCCAACGAGCTTGACGAGAAATTTAAAAGTACTCTTTCAAAGCTTGACGGCTTTAACGCTACAATTCCGCATAAGCAGGCTGTTATGCACCTTTTAAACGAAAAAGATGCAACTGCCGACCTTTACGGCTCGGTTAATACTGTTGCGTTCACTCACAACGAGGACGGAACTGTTACTTCAAAGGGATATACAACAGACGGCATCGGCTTTGAAATGGCACTCAAAAACGGCGGTATTGATTTCGGCAAGACTGTTACAATCATCGGCTGTGGCGGTGTAGGCAGAGTTATTGCCAATACTTGTGCCGCAAAGGGCTGTAAGCTTAATATTCTCGAGTGTGATGCCGCTCTTGAAAACGCAAGGGATTTCGCAAAATCTCTTAACGAGAGAGTGGGTGCGGGTACGGCTGTTGTTTATGCAACGGCAGAGTTTGACGGTCACAGCGATTTGCTTGTAAACGCTACCCCAATTGGCATGTACCCGAAGATTGATAACTGTGTTGCCTCCGACAGCCTCATTGCAAAGTCCGGTGCGGTGTATGATGTTGTTTACAATCCCGTTGATACCGTGCTTGTTAAAAAGGCAAGAGCAAACGGAATTAAAGCTATGTCGGGTATGACAATGCTTGTATATCAAGCGGCGGCGGCTCAGAAAATTTGGAATGGCTCGGAGTTTAACCCTGAGGATATAGACAAGCTTGCCGAAGACTGCATTAAGGAGCTTATGAACAAATGAAAAAAAATATAGTTTTATGCGGCTTTATGGGCAGCGGCAAAAGCACAATCGGCAGACAGCTTTCCGAAAAATTAGGCATGAAGCTTATTGACACCGATGCGTATATCGAGAAAAAAGAGGGAATGACTATTTCTGAAATCTTCGCTGAAAAAGGCGAGGATTATTTCAGAAATGTTGAGCTCAAGGTTTGCAAAGAGCTTTCCGAGATGAAAAACTGCATTATCTCAACAGGCGGAGGCACGCTTTTGAAGGAGTGCAACGTAAACGAGATAAAAAAAGGCGGTACAGTGTATTTTCTTAACGTGTCACCGAATGCCGTTCTCACAAGACTTCGTTTCGATACAACACGTCCGCTTTTGCAGAGAGCCGATAAGGAAAAGGCGGTAAATGAACTGCTTGCTCAGCGTATGCCGCTTTATAAAAAGGCGGCAGATTATATAATCAATGCCGAGGAAACACCGAGAAATATTTGTGCTAAAATTATAAGTATTTATAATGGAGGAAGTAATGACAGCATATCTTAATGCAGTATTAATGGTTCTTCTTTTACTTATGCCGTTGTGTTTCGGCTTATTTTTGAAAAAGAAAAAATTGCTCAACGAGGATATCGTTGCATATTTGATTATTTTATCGGGTGCGATTTTAAGATTGATATATATTACCTACACCGATGTAAATACTCGCCAGCACGATGTGCACGGTTTTTTTGCAAACGAGGGCGGTCATGCGGAGTATATCTGCTATTTGCTTGAAAATCATCATCTTCCCGATTTTGACCCACGAGAAATTTGGCAGTTTTATCATCCGCCGCTGCATCATATAATCTGTGCGGTGTGGCTTTCTGTTTTGGAGTTTTTCGGTGTTCCTGCGAAATATACGGGAGTTAATACTCTGCCGTTTTTGACTGCAATTTATTCGACATTATTCTGTGTTTTTGCGTATAAGGCTTTAAAAAGGCTTGGATTGAAGTCTGAAACCTTGTATATCGGTACGGCATTGATTACATTCCACCCGACACTGATAATTCTTTCGGGAAGTGTAAACAACGATATGCTTTCATCGCTTTTCGCTATGATGGCGATTTACTATACAATTAAATGGTCGCAGGACAGAAAATGGTTTGACATCGTAATGATTGCCTTGTCAATCGGCTTGGGAATGTTCACGAAGCTTTCCGTAGGACTTCTTGCACCGGCGGTTGCTATGGTGTTCCTAATTGTATTAATCAAGCAGAAAAAAGAGATAAAAAAGCTTATACCCCAATTTGCGTTGTTTGCGGTTATTTGCCTGCCGCTCGGACTTTTCTGGTCTGTTCGCAACTATATAAAGTTCGGTGTGCCGTTGTCTTATGTTCCTAAGCTTTCCGAGGACAGCAGTCAGTTTATCAATAAAACCGTACTTGAAAGATTAACTGATTGGTCACTTCCGCAGTTTGCTTCTCCGTTTACTCAGTGGGAGATATATGGGGGAGAGTACAATGAGTATAACCCATTTATCGCATTGCTTAAAAACTCAATGTTTGACGAGAGCACATTTTTTTCAGGCAGTATTACATTGCAGTCGTTCTGTACCGCTTTGTTCTTTGTAAATATAATTTTGTCGGTGTTTGCTGCGATTGCAATTATTCTTACTTTATTAAAGAATAAAGATATTAAGGTTGAAATAAAAACCTTGCTCGGCTTGGTTTTTGCCGTTGTGTTCGGCAACTACATTTCGTTTTGTATTAATTATCCGCATGTTTGCACACAGAATATGCGTTATTGTGTTCCGCTTATCTTTGTGGGAGCGGCTTTCTTGGGAATGTTTATTGATAAATCAAAGGAGAGTAAATCAAAGCTGTACAAGAGCAGTGCACAGGTGCTTACAAGGTGCTCGGTCACCTTCTGCATTTTATCTGCTTTTGTATATACGGCGTTGTTGTTTTACTCAATAGCATAATAACGGCTTGAAATTATTTGTAAAAATGAGAGCCGTTTGAATATGTATATAAGTACAGTGGCGGCATAACGGCAGAGTGTTCTGCGGTATTCGGCGTTTTGCTGATTTTTATATTTATTACGCCGCTGTACTGCTGTATATTAACAGGTTTTAGAATAAAAGAGGTTGAACAAATTATGAATATAGCGATTGTCGGAATCGGAATTATAGGCGGCTCACTCGCTAAGGCTTTTACAAGCTACACCGAGCACAGAGTCATCGGAATAAACAGAAGTGAAGAAACGGCCCAGCGTGCTTTGGCAGAGGGTGCAATTCACGAGATTGGCACTAAGGAAAGCCTTTCAAAGGCAGATGTTGTGTATATGTGTACATATCCTAAGCACATTCTTTCATTCGTTAAAGAAAATGCAAATTACTTCAAAAAGGGTTGTATCGTTACGGACGTTTGCGGAATCAAGTCCGAAATATGCGATGAGCTTACGGAAATTTGCGAAAGCAACGGATTTCAATATGTCGGCTCTCACCCGATGGCAGGTAAGGAAAAATCATCATACAGTGCGTCCGAGGCAAGTCTTTTTGTAAACGCAAGCTATATTGTTGTGCCGTGTAAGGCTGATAAAATGGCTGTTGATACTATCATTTCACTTGCGAAGGAAATCGGCTTCGGTATGATTCGTGTAAGCACTCCGCAGGAGCACGACAGAATGATAGCCTTTACATCTCAGGTTCCTCATGCCTTGGCTTGTGCTTACGTTATGAGCCCGTCTTGCCCGAATCACAAAGGATTTTCCGCAGGAAGCTACCGTGATGTTTCACGAGTTGCCTCAATCAATGAAAATCTTTGGACAGACCTGTTTTTGAGCAATCAAAAGCCGCTTTCCGATGAGCTTGCAATTTTAATTGAAAATTTAACGAATGTAAAAAATGCCATTGATAAAGGCGACCCCGATGAGCTTAGAGAGCTTCTCAAAAAGAGCAGGCTTATCAAGCAAGGCTTGGGCGAGTAAACAGAGAAATACATGTAAAGGACAGAAAGCTTATGTCTAATGTTACAATAAAGCCATCAATTTTGAAAGGCACAGTACAAGTGCCGCCGTCTAAAAGCGACGTTCACAGAGCAATTATCTGTGCCGCACTCGCAAAGGGTGTAAGCACGGTTTCTCCCGTTGCTTTTTCCGAGGATATCTCGGCAACTATCGACTGCATAAAGGCACTCGGTGCACAGGTATGTGTTGACGGTGACAAGGTTACAGTCGATTCAAGAAATATATTCAACACGGAAAAGGCAGATATGCAGTGCAGAGAGTCGGGCTCAACGGTTAGATTTTTTATCCCCGTTGCGGCGGCAGGCGGTGTAAACGGTGTATTTAACGGCAAGGGCAGGCTTCCGCAAAGACCGCTCGGCGTATATACCGATTTGCTCCCCAAGCACGGCGTTTCCGTAAAAACCGAGGGCGGCTTGCCGTTTGAGGTCAGCGGTCAGCTTACTTCTGGAAGGTACGATGTTCCCGGAGATATCAGCTCGCAGTTTATCACAGGACTGCTTTTTGCACTTCCGTTGCTTGACGGTGACAGCGTGATACACCTTACCTCACCGCTTCAATCAAAGGGTTATATTGATATGACGCTCTCCGTTCAAAAACAGTTCGGTGTTGTCATCGAAACAGACGGAGATGACTATATAGTAAAGGGTAATCAAAGCTATAAGCCGTGTGACTATGTTACCGAGGGCGATTGGTCGCAGGCGGCATTTTTCCTTGTAGGCGGTGCAATAGGGGGCGATGTTACCGTTAAGGGTGTAAAAAGAGATTCATATCAGGGCGATAAGGAAATAGCCGAGCTTATAAAGCGTTTCGGTGCAGAAGTTTATCAGGACGATTATTCCGTAAGCTGTAAGGCAAAGGCTTTAAAAGCTATTGATATAGACGCTTCACAGATTCCCGACCTTGTGCCCGTTCTTACCGTGTGTGCGGCTTTTGCCGAGGGTAAGACGAGAATATATAACGCACAAAGAGTAAGACTAAAGGAAAGCGACAGACTTTCAGCTATTTCCGACTGTCTTAACAGATGCGGTGCGAAGGTTGAGCAGACGGACGATGGCTTGCTTATCGAGGGCGGCAAAGCCTTAAAGGGCAGTTTTGTCGAAGGCTGTAACGACCACAGAATAGTAATGTCTATGGCAATAGCCGCTCTCGGCTGTGACGGTGAAGTTACGGTTTCCGACAGAGAAAGCATTACAAAGTCATACACGGAATTTTTTGATGATTACAATTCAATCGGCGGATTAAGCGACTGATAGCAGAGAGGTGTTAAAAATGGGTTCGTACTTTGGCAATAAGATAAGAGTTTCTATATTCGGAGAGAGCCACGGCACGGCGATAGGCGTTGTAATAGACGGCTTGCCGAGCGGTGAAAAAATAGATATGGACGAGGTTTACGCTCAAATGGCGAGAAGAGCACCGGGCAACGACAAAACAGCCACGCCTCGAAAGGAGGCAGACACTCCCGAAATTCTTTCGGGCTTGTTAAACGGCGTTACAACAGGTGCTCCGCTTGCGGCTGTTATTCACAATACAAACACTCGCTCCGCTGATTACGGCAATATTATGGCGGCTCCACGTCCCGGTCATTCCGACTATACGGCATATCTCCGCTATGAGGGCTTTAACGACGTTCGCGGCGGCGGTCATTTTTCGGGCAGACTTACGGCAAACCTCGTTTTCGCAGGTGCAGTTATCCGTCAGATTTTAAAGAGAAGAGGAATAGATATAGCCGCACATATTTATTCAATCGGTAACGCTTATGATGAGCCGTTCAATCCTACGGGAATTGACAGAGAGCTTATAGACAGACTTAACGGCGAAAAATTCGCACTTGTAAATCCCGAAAAGGAGAGTGAGCTCAGAGCCGAGGTTGATGCAGTCAGAGTTAAGGGTGACAGTGTCGGCGGTATTGTTGAGTGCATAGTTCAGGGTATGCCTGCCGGAGTGGGTGACCCGATGTTCGGCGGTGTTGAGAATGTAATTTCATCAATCGTATTCGGAGTTCCTGCCGTTAAGGGTATAGAATTCGGTTCGGGTTTTGCAGGCTCACATTCCACAGGCTCACAGAATAACGACGAATTTTACTACGACGAAAACGGAAATGTTAAGACAAAAACAAACAATCACGGCGGTGCGTTGGGCGGAATAACAAGCGGTATGCCGATACTTTTCCGTGCGGCAATCAAGCCGACTCCGTCGATTTCCGTTGAACAGAATACAATAGATTTGCAAAACAAAGCCAACACGGTTTTATCTGTAAAGGGCAGACACGACCCGTGTATAGTAACGAGAGCAGTTTCTGTAATAGAAGCGGCGGCGGCTATTGCGGTTATTAATATGCTGTAAGGGCATGTCGTAAATCGACCAATCAGAATTGAGGTAAAGATATAATGGACTTAAAAGATATCAGAGTAGAAATTGACGAGATAGACAGACAGCTTGTAGAATTATTCAGAAGAAGAATGGACTGCTCCGTTAAGGTTGCCGAGAGCAAAAAACAGACAAATACACCGATTCTTAATGCCGCAAGGGAAGAGGTTGTGCTCGACAATGTTGAAAAACTCGGCAAGGAGTACGGCAAGTACACAAGACTTTTGTACGGCAATATAATGGAGCTTTCCCGTGACTTGCAGTACACTATCGTAAACGGCGGCAAGGAGCTTAAAGGTGTAATAGATACAGCAGAAAGCGAACTTGACACTCAGTCGGATAAGTGGAATATTGCATGTATGGGTATGTCGGGTTCAAACTCGCATTTGGCGGCTGTCGGATTTTTCCCGAATGCAAATATCTGCCTTGAAAAGAACTTTGATAAGGTTTTTGAAGCGGTTGAGAGTGATAAGTGCGATTTCGGAGTGCTTCCCGTTGAAAACAGCTCAGCAGGCTCCGTTTCGAGAGTTTACGACTTGATTTTAAAATACCGCTATTACATAGTAGGCGAAATTGATTTGCCGATTGAGCATTGCCTTTGCGGTATTCCTCAGACAAATTTATCGGATATCGAATGTGTATTGTCACATGAGCAGGGCTTGTCACAGTGCTCCGTATTTTTAAGTGAAAACGGTTTTACTCTCAAGAAGTGCGGAAGTACATCGGGTGCGGCTAAAACAGTTGCCGAGGAAAAAAGAATTAACTGGGCGGCTATCTGCAATCAACAGGCGGCAGAGGAATACGGCTTGAAGATTCTTGATAAAAATATTCAAAACAACGACAACAACTGCACAAGATTTATAATTATTTCAAAGAAACCGATTATTACAGACAATGCCGAGAAAATTTCACTCTGCTTTGCTTTGCCGCATAGATCGGGTTCATTGTATAATGTGCTTTGCAGATTTGCATCTCACGGACTTAACCTTACAAAAATAGAATCAAGACCGATTCCCGATGCTCCGTTTGAGTATCTCTTCTATCTCGATTTCACAGGCAATGTCCGCAATGCAGACAACAGCAGAATGATATGTTCACTTTCGGAGGAGTTACCCGAATTTTCATTCTTAGGTAATTACTGATAAATTTCTATGTCTTAAAATACAGACACATCACAGCGTAAAATTTACTGTGCAAATTTACGTTTACTCCAATAATAATGTATCGTGTTATTCTACTAAAAAGCACCAATTTTGTAGGATTTATCAAAAAAATTTAGACTGCCGCCTTGAAATTAGTTCGTTGTTATGGTAAAATAATGCTAATGCCCTTATTAAGGCATAAATACATTTTTTAATGCTATAAGTGAACAAAAATCGTTTTTTTGTAAGCGAATTTGTTCGTTTATCGCCAATAAACAGCAGTACGGACAGGTTGATTATAAAATTTGTTACAGGTGGTGGCTTTTTTGAATAATAAAGCATTGCTCGTTTCAAAGCTCTCACCGGCAGTTGATGCTTTGAAAGGTTTGCTTGCAGAAAACGCTTATGATGCGGAAAGTGTAGTAAGTGACTCCAAAAGTGCGTTGGAGTTTGCAAATGATACTGTATATGACGTTGTTATTATAAATGCACCTATCGAAGATGAAAACGGCATAGATTTAGCTATAAAAATCAGCAAAGATACGGTGTGCGGAGTTATACTCCTTATACAATCCGACAAAGCGTCCTTTGTCGGCAAAAAAGTAATCGACTACGGAGTTGTAGTTGTTCCCAAGCCGATTAACAAAATGATTTTCAAACAGTCGCTCGGCGTAGTCAGAGCGGCACAGAAAAGGTATGCCGGTCTTTCACAGGAAAATGAACGGCTAAAATCAAGCCTTGAAGAAACGAAGATTTTAAACAGAGCCAAATTCCTGCTAATGCAATATCTTTCGCTAAGCGAGGAAAGAGCACACAAATACATAGAAAAGCAGGCAATGGATATGCGGATATCACGAGTTGAGGTTGCAAGGCAGATTTTGAGGACATACGTTTCTCATTCATAGTTTTAAAATTTTTCAATAACTATAAAATTAAATTTTTGCACCTTTTGTGCATTAACAGCGGTGAGAGCATGATGAATCGGCTCTCGCCGTTCTTTTTTAATTTTCACCTTCGGTAATCCCCATTTAATGTTTCGCTCAAGCCTTTTCAAAGGCTTGCAGATTCCAAAGACAGCGTCTTTGGTCGCCGCTCGCAAGGGGCGAAACGCCTTTATACTCCACTCAGCGGAGAGGGGCACTGATAAAATTTCGCATCTTCATGCGGTATGAATGGGGAGAACCTGCTGACAGTGGTTCTCCCCGGAGTATCTGACGGTTTCTTTCTCAGATACTTTTTTGTATTTTGGTATGTTGTTTACGGGTGGTTTGTTTTTCGCCGATTTTTGATTTTCAGCTTTGCTGAAAATCTGTTCTCTATTTACTCTACCTTTGCCCCTCATGCCGGGGCGGGGCACCTACTTTTGCTGTTCGGCAAAAGTAGGCAAAAGCGAAGTAGGGGGATATTGCCTAAAATGGCAATATCCCCCTACACCCCCTATGTCAATTAGGCGGACTTTTGTATGTCTACTTTAGTCCTTTGCCACTCGCTCTGGGTGAAGCCCTTTGGGCTTCAAGTCGCTCGCTTTCATCTCGGCGACCTTGCGACCGCCTTTGTTTTTTATTTTTTGTTTTCGATTTTAGTCTTTTCGTTTTCCCCTACTTAAAGTTTCGCTCAAGCCTT
>JBGVDU010000147.1:0-4000 GCA_045119555.1 Acutalibacteraceae bacterium
TTTGTGTAATATGTGGTATAATTATAATTGAAATTTTGTGGCGGTGATGTTATGAGCGGAAAATCAAATTGTGATTATTGCGTAAACTATTCATATAACGAAGAGTATGAGTGCTACGAATGTGTGGTAAATCTGGACGAAGATGAGATGTACAGATTTATTCAAGGACAATTCAAAAACTGCCCGTATTTTCGTATGGGCGATGAATACAAGATTGTTCAAAAACAGAATTGATGTAAGGATTATTTGAATTATGGATAACAAAATGTATAATAAGCTTGGAATTTGTGATGAGGTTTTGAGCTTCAGCGAAAAAATTTTGGCTGAGCTCAAGGATAGATTTGAAGAAATTGACGAAACAGCCGAATATAATCAGTGTAAGGTTATTTCAGCCATGCAGGAAAACAGAGTGAATGCAACCTGCTTTGCCGCAACGACAGGCTACGGTTATGATGATGTGGGAAGAGATAACCTTGAAAAGGTTTACGCATCGTGCTTCGGCACAGAGTCGGCCTTGGTAAGACCTCAGATAACTTGCGGTACTCATGCCTTGGCGGTTGCTTTATCTGCCATTCTTCGTCCCGGGGACGAGCTTCTTTCGCCTGTCGGAAAGCCATACGATACGCTTGAAGAGGTTATCGGTATCAGAGAGTCAAAGTGTTCTTTAAAGGAATTCGGCATTACTTATGCTCAGGTTGATTTGCTTTCCGACGGTTCTTTCGATTATGAAGGAATTAAAGCGGCAATTAACGACAGAACAAAAATGGTAACGATTCAGCGTTCAAAGGGTTATCAAACAAGACCGACACTTTCGGTTAAAAAAATAGGTGAGTTGATTTCCTTTGTAAAGTCGATTAAGCCGGATATTATTTGTATGGTTGATAACTGCTACGGTGAATTAGTGGAAAAGACAGAGCCGTCAAACGTAGGTGCAGATATGATAGTCGGCTCGCTTATTAAAAATCCGGGCGGAGGACTTGCTCCCATCGGCGGCTATATATGCGGTACAGCTGAGTGCGTTGAGAAATGTGCATACAGACTAAGTGCTCCGGGACTTGGTCAAGAGGTAGGTGCAAATCTCGGTATTATGCCGTCCTTCTATCAAGGCTTCTTTATGGCACCGACGGTCGTTTCGGGAGCGTTAAAGGGTGCTATTTTCGCCAGCCGTGCCTACGAAAAACTTGGATTTAAGGTTATTCCGAACAGCACAGAGAGCAGACACGACATAATTCAGGCGGTAGAGCTTGGTTCAAAGGAAAGAATGGTTGCTTTTTGTAAGGGGATTCAAAGTGCCGCTCCCGTAGACAGTTATGTAACGCCCGAGCCGTGGGCAATGCCCGGCTATGATTCGGACGTAATTATGGCAGCAGGTGCCTTTGTTCAAGGCTCATCCATCGAGCTTAGTGCCGACGGCCCCATAAGAGAACCTTACGCTGTATATTTCCAGGGAGGACTTACCTGGTACCATGCAAAGCTTGGTATAATGATGTCTGTTCAAAAGCTTTACGAAGAAGATCTGATAGATAAATCTCTTCTTTGAGTTATTAACATCCCCCTAAAAAATTGTTCCTTTTGACGAAATAAATAATAAAAAATTGTGTACCCAATGTTAAAAAAGTTAAATGGATTGACTTTTATTTGCACGAGTGGTAAAATAGAAGCATCAGTAGCTGTTGCGTTTTCAGCTATTGAATTATATAATTTAATAATTTTGTATTTTATTTCCCGGCCTTACTATGGTATTGAGTGCTTGACGTTATTTGCTCAGGACTGATACAATTTTGTACCGGCTGCTGTAGACCGACGGTGATGTGTAATTGTTCGGTGTTTAGTCATCGTCGGTTAAATATTCCCGTCTCAAAGAATTATCTTTGAGACTTTTTTTTTAAAAAAACTCAGTTTCGATGTTTTATGTACCTGTGATGTTATAGAATTATCTATGAGGTGATTGGTTTGAATGCAAAAAGAATAACCTTGCTCGCAGGACATTACGGCAGCGGCAAGACGAATATAGCCGTTAATTGGGCGAAATATCTTAAAGAAAGCGGTCATAAGGTTTCCGTTGCCGATTTGGATATTGTTAATCCTTATTTCAGAGCCAAGGACAGTGAGCATGATTTTGAGGAATGGGGGATTAAGCTGATTTCTTCTCCGTATGCAAACTCAAGCTTGGATATACCCGCTCTGCCGCAGGAGCTTTATTCCATAGTTGATGATAAGTCGTATTATTCGGTTATTGATGTCGGCGGAGATGACAGAGGAGCATTTGCATTGGGCAGATATGTTCCAAAAATACTTGAAGAAAATAATTATGAATTGATTTTTGTTATAAATTGTTACAGACCGCTTTCAAGCGATGTTCAAAGCACACTCGAGATTATGCACGAGATAGAAGCTGCATGCAAAATGCGGTTTACATCCATTGTAAATAACTCAAATCTGGGTGCGGAAACTACGGCAGACACCGTGATTAAATCACTTGAATATGCCGATGAAATTTCCAAAATAAGCGGTTTGCCCATAAAAATGACTACAATAAAAAACGACCTTTATGAAGAATTGAAGGATAAAATAGATAATTTGTTTTGCCTTAATTTGCAGAGCAAAATGGTTTAGGAGGTTTTTGTATGCCTAAGGTAACTTTTGATTCCGACGGCTGTAAGGGCTGCGGACTTTGCGTGGGTGCATGTCCCAAAAAGATTCTTGAAATCTCAAAAGATAAAATAAACAAAAAGGGACATAATTATGCAGTAATAACAGATCAATCACAGTGTATAGGCTGTGCATTTTGTGCGACTATGTGTCCGGATTCTATAATTACGGTGGAAAGGTAAGTGTGTGATAATGTCTGATAAAGTACTTATGAAAGGCAACGAGGCAATAGCCGAAGCCGCTATCAGATCAGGCTGCCGTCACTATCTCGGATATCCCATTACTCCGCAGACCGAGATAGCAGCATATATGGCTAAGAGAATGCCGAAAATCGGCGGAACCTTTATTCAAGCCGAAAGTGAAATTTCTGCTATAAACATGGTTTATGGTGTAGCTGCTGCGGGTAAGCGTGCAATGACATCAAGCTCAAGCCCGGGAATTTCCCTTAAATGTGAGGGTCTTTCTTATCTTGCCGCATGTGATTTGCCTGCCGTTGTAGTAAATGTTCAGCGTGGCGGTCCGGGACTCGGCAGTATTCAGCCGTCACAGTCCGATTATTTCCAAGCTACAAAAGGATCGGGTCACGGTGATTTCAGAATGATCGTGTTAGCCCCTGCCTCCGTTCAGGAAATGGCTGATTTAACGGCTACTGGCTTCGACCTGGCTGATAAATACAGAATGACTTCAATGATTCTTGCCGATGGTACAATAGGTCAAATGATGGAGCCTGTAACGCTCGAAAACTTTGAGGTTAACGAGTATGAAAAGCCGTGGGCGGCTACCGGTACACAGGGTAAAAGAGAGCATAATATTTTAAATTCTCTTTTGCTTCAATCGGAGATTCTTGAAACCTTGAACTTAAAGCGTTACGAAAAATATAAAATTGTAGAGCAAAACGAGGTAAGATACGAGGAATTTATGATGGAAGATGCCGAAATCTGCATAGTTGCGTTCGGTATCGCTTCAAGAGTATCAAAAAATGCAATTATGGCGGCAAGAGAGCAGGGAATAAAGGTAGGCTTAATCAGACCAATAACCTTATGGCCGTTCCCGGAGGCTCCGATAAGAGCGGCGGCGGATAAAGTAAAATCCTTCATTTCCGTTGAGCTTTCAATGGGTCAGCTGATTTACGACGTTCGTCTTGCTTCCGAATGTAAAAAGCCTGTTCATCTTTGCAGCAGAGTGGGCGGAATGGTGCCCTCTCCCGATTTTGTTCTTGAAAAGATAAAGGAAGTTAATGCTTTGGGAGGTGCTGAGCAATGATAGTTTTTCAAAAGCCGCATGCGTTGACTGATGTTCCTTTGCACTATTGTCCCGGCTGTACACACGGTATTATACACCGTCTTGT
>JBGVDU010000148.1:0-2659 GCA_045119555.1 Acutalibacteraceae bacterium
TATTGTAATTGGTGTATGGTTTTGGTGTAGTGCAAATTTCAAATCAAAGCTTGATAACAATATAAAAAACAATAAATTGATTACCACAGGTGTTTATGCTTATGTTAGAAATCCAGTCTATTCGGCATTCCTTATGATGTGTACAGGTGCATTGTTGCTTGCAAATAATGTATTCTTGCTTATTTTGCCTGTGATTTATTGGATATTCCTCACTGTACTAATGAAGTGCACTGAAGAGAAATGGCTTGCAAATCTATACGGCAGGGAATATGTTGAATACTGTAAAAAGGTAAATAGATGTATTCCTTTTTTTACAAGGATTAAATAATGCAATAGTGATAAGATCAAAGTCCGTTTTAAACGGATTTTTAAAATAACAAAAACATAACACTGTTATGTAAATTATAGGAGGTAATTTTATGGATTTAAGAATCAGCGAAATTAAAAAATCGTTTGGAACAGGGGACAGCAGAACAGAGGTGTTAAAGGGTGTTTCGTTTGAGGTTAAAAAAGGCAATATATGCGTTTTGCTCGGCCCGTCGGGTTCGGGAAAGTCAACTTTGCTCAATATCATAGGAGGTATCGAAACAGCCGACAGCGGTTCAATATTTATTGGCAATGATAAAATAGAAAATATGAAAGAAAAACAGCTGTCGCAATACAGAAGAAAGCACCTTGGCTATGTTTTTCAGTCGTACAATCTTATTCCAAACCTTACGGTAAAGGAAAATATCGAGGTAGGTGCTTATCTTTCAGATAACCCGTTGCCGATAGATGACCTGATTAAAACACTTGGTCTATGGGAACACAAGCATAAAATTCCAAGTCAGCTTTCGGGCGGTCAACAGCAGAGAACGGCAATCGGACGTGCGATTATAAAAAATCCCGACATTCTTCTTTGTGACGAACCCACAGGTGCTTTGGATTACAAAACTTCAAAAGAAATTCTTAAATTAATCGAAGATGTAAATCAGAAGTTCGGCAACACAATAATAATAGTAACTCATAACGATGCTATCAAGCTTATGGCTGACAGAGTGATAAAGCTTCGTGATGGTGCAGTAAGACGTGATGAGGTAAATGAAAAGAAAGTTCCTGCCATGGAGCTTGATTGGTAAAGAGGTGACAGTATGAAAAATCCATTATACAAGCGACTTCCCAGAGAACTTAAAACTGATTTAGGAAAATACATAGCTTTATTTTTGTTCCTTACCTTGACTATCGGCTTCTGTTCGGGTTTTCTTGTAGCAGGCGGAAGCATGAAGGGTGCTTATGATGAAAGCTTTGAAAAGTACACAATAGAAAACGGTCATTTTACTCTTGCGGATAAAGCGACAGATGAGCTTATAGAAACTTTGGAAGATGAAAAAATATCAGTTTATGAACTTTTCAGTAAAGACAAAGAGCTTGAAAACGAACATACAATTCGTGTTTATACAATGCGTGATGATGTGAACCGTACAGACCTGATGGAAGGCGATTATCCCGAAAATGACAACGAAATTGCAGTTGACCGTCTGTATGCCGAAAATAACGCAATAGCAATCGGTGATAAAATTGAAATAGAGAACGACAATTACACGGTTACGGGCTTTGTTGCTTTTTCTGATTACAGTGCATTGTTTAAAAACAACACCGATATGATGTTTGATGCAAACAAATTCTGTGTTGCACTTGTTACAGATAATGCTTTTGATAATTTCAGCGAAGCAGGTTTGCGTTATACCTATGCGTGGGTGAACGATGACAGAAATCTTACAGACAATCAGCAACAGGATAAAGCCGATGAAATAAAAGATATTCTTTCGGAAAATGTTGCTATAACAGATTTTGTTGCTCGACAGGATAATAATGCCATTAATTTCACAGGCGATGATATGGGCGGTGACAGGGTGATGATACAGAGGTTACTGTATATTGTTATAGCCGTTCTTGCCTTTGCATTTGCAGTGACTACCCGCAATACGATTGAAAAAGAAGCTTCCGTAATAGGAACACTTCGTGCTTCAGGTTACACAAGAGCAGAGCTTTTAAGACATTATATTGCATTGCCTATAATTGTTACAATAGCTGCCGCACTCGCAGGAAATGTGCTTGGATATACAGTTATGAAAAATATTGTGGTTAATATGTATTATCACAGTTATTCATTACCTTCATATACAACATTATGGAATCCCGAAGCATTCGTACTTACAACCGTAATTCCCGTACTGATTATTTTTGTAATCAATTTAATTGTACTTTACCGCAGTCTTTCCATTTCACCTCTTCAGTTTTTGCGACACGAGCTTAAAAACAAGCAGAAGAAAAAGACAATCAGACTAAAACACGGTAAGTTTATGTCACGCTTCAGACTTCGTGTAATATTGCAGAATAAGTCAACATATGTGACAATGTTTGTTGGCATATTCCTTGCAAGTGTTTTGATGATGTTTGGAACAATGTTCAGTCCGCTGCTTCAGAATTTCAAAACCGAGGTTCAAAATTCAAAGATTGCAAATTATCAGTATATACTCAAAGCACCTTTACCGACCGAAACTGAAAATGCCGAAAAATATGCCGTGTGCTCGCTTATAAATGACCATGACGAGGAAATAACGATTTATGGTATTTCAGAAAATTCGGAATATATTGATGATATTGACTTTTCAAGAGA
>JBGVDU010000149.1:0-2567 GCA_045119555.1 Acutalibacteraceae bacterium
ACAAAAGAAAACGGATACATTACTGTGTCTTCTGATTACGGAAAATGGACTGTTTTTTCAATATATCTGCCTAAAAATTAAGGAATCTTTCAGTACTGTTAGATTTCAGCACTATTTTGAAAGATTCTCGAAAGAATTATCTGTTATACTCTGTGTTGTAAAAAGCAATACAGAGTTTTTTTGAAAGAAGGTTATCGTAATGACTGTTTTACAAGCAAATAACATATGCAAAACATTTGGAAAGGGCGAAAACGAGGTTTTAGCACTAAACAATATTAATATACAGATTTCAAACGGCGATTTTGTTTCAATTGTCGGAACATCAGGAAGTGGGAAGTCTACGCTGCTTCATATACTTGGAGGACTAGATCGTCCCACAAGCGGAGAGATCATTATAGATGGTACAAAAATAGCTGAGCTTTCGGACGAGGAACTGACAATTTTTCGCCGCAGAAAAATCGGGTTCGTGTTTCAAAGCTACAATCTCATTCCAACGGTTGATGTATATAACAACATTGTCCTTCCTATAAATCTTGACGGTGCAAAGTTAGATAAACCGTACATAGATGAGGTTATAGATATATTGGGATTACGAAATCTTTTGAAGCGTCTGCCAAGCAAGCTTTCGGGTGGTCAACAACAAAGAGTTGCCATAGCAAGAGCTTTGGCTTCAAAGCCTGCAATAATACTTGCCGATGAGCCTACAGGCAATCTTGACAGCAAAACGAGTCAGGATGTTATAGGACTTATTAAAATAAGCAGCGAAAAGCTAAAACAGACTATAGTTATGATCACTCACGATGAGAAAATTGCACAGTTGGCAGACAGAAGGCTTAGAATAGAAGACGGTGTTATTGTAAGCGGGGGTGCTGATTATGTTCAAGGTAAAAAATAAAAAATGCATTCACAGACTTTCCGTAGGTACATTTAAATTAAATAAAATGCAAAATGTATTTGCTGTGATTGCAATTGTTCTTACAACAATACTTTTTACGAGCCTATTTACCTCATTTGCAATAATCGAAAAATCAATTGAAGACAATACCATGAGAGCTACAGGCGGTAGTGCACATGGCACTTACAAGAATATTACATCTGAGCAATATGAAATTATATCGCAGAACAAAAGGATCAAACAGATTTCATATTCAATATTTCTTGCTTTTGCGGAAAATGATGAGCTAAAAAAGCACGACAGCGAAATAACATATGTAAACAGTAGCGAAGAAGCCGAAGCGCGGTTTTCTTTACCGACAGAAGGTAGACTTCCCGAAAAATCAAATGAAATTGCGACCGATACGATAGTGCTTGATTTATTGGGTGTTCCTGCTAGGCTTGGTGAAAATGTTGAGATCATTTATTCCATTGGAGATAATATACACACGGACACATTTACTCTTGTAGGCTTCTGGGAAGGGGATTCAGTTGCTCCGACAAGTCAGATATTTATTTCGAAGGATTATTTAAACCAAGCTCTTATCGGCAGCGGCGGTTATGATGAAAATGCCGGGGAGATAAATGCTGATGTATTTTTCAAGAATTCAATAGGCATTAAGAGCAAAATGCAAAAGGTACTTGATGAGTGTGGATATGGCAAAGATGAAATTGAGTTCGGTGTCAATCAAGCATATGTTGGCAATTTCGAATCCTTTGATGTGAAAACGATGGTTGTTGCTGTTGCAGCAATGTTTTTGATAATGCTGTGCGGTTATCTTATGATTTCAAATGTGTTTTATATCAGCATAACCAAGGATATACGATATTACGGTCTTTTGAAATCAATCGGTACAACCTCCAAACAGATAAAATCTATTATCCATTCCTATGGGGCATACATTTGTCTTATAGGCGTACCACTTGGATTGATTGCAGGCTATGCGGTAAGCAAGGGTTTAATTCCGTCTCTTTTGAATATATTGTCGTTCGACAGCATTGATATAGCTTTTAATCCGGTTATATTTATAATTTCGGCTGTGTTTGCCGTAATGACGGTATTCATAAGTAGTTCAAAGGCTACAAGACGTGCCTCTAAAATTTCTCCGATAGAAGCTGTAAAGATCAGTGACAACGAAAATGGCAAGTTTTTGTCCATACATAAAAAACACTTTGGCTTATTTGATATGGCATTCTTTAATGTTATGAGAAATCGTAGGAAAGCAGCTTTAGTTGTGTTTTCATTAACGTTATCTCTTATCCTGCTTAATGCAACTTATTCATCTGTAAGTAGCTTTAGTCTGGAAAAATACGTTGGTCAAATGATAAGTCATGATTTCGCAGTTGCTTCAAACACCTATTTTTCTAACAGATATGACGGCAGTGGGCTTGACGAAGAACTTATCAGTAGTATATCAGCACAGGAGGGTGTCAAATCATTAGAAAAAGTGTACTCATACGAAATTGCAGAGCCATATGTTCTATCAGACGGAACAAGTGCAGACGTTATACTTTATGGAATTGACGATAAGCTTCTGGATTTACTGACAATAACACAGGGCGAAAACGATTTAAGGGAGAATAAAGTGTTTGTCAATGTGAAAGAATATGGGAATGATACAAACTCCGGCAGT
>JBGVDU010000150.1:0-2445 GCA_045119555.1 Acutalibacteraceae bacterium
GCCGGGGATATTATCGGAGGTATCTCCCTGCAAAGCCTTGATTTCAATCATCTGGGCAGGTGTTACACCGTATTCCTCTTTAATTTTTTCAATGTCGTATAATTCCGCTTCCGCCTTACCCATTTTAGTAGCGGCAAGCCTTACATGAACATTCTCGGAAACAAGCTGCAGGGAATCTCTGTCACCCGTTGCAACTACGCATTTATTTCCTGTTTTATCGCACTCTGCGGCGAGTGTACCGAGAATGTCATCGGCTTCAAAGCCTTCACATTCAACAAGAGTATATCCCAAAGCCTGGAGCAAATCCTTGAGCACAGGTATCTGCTGTGCAAGCTCATTAGGCATACCCTTTCTGTTAGCCTTATAGCCGTCATATGCCTTATGACGGAAGGTAGGTGCCTTTAGGTCAAAGGCGATGGCAACAGCATCGGGCTGTGCAACCTCTTTGATTTTATCAAGCATTGTCAAAAAGCCGTAAATGGCATTTGTAAATCTTCCGTCCTTAGTGGTAAGCACTTTAATACCGTAAAAGGCACGGTTTACTATACTGTTACCGTCAACAACCAAAAGTGTCATAGGAACACACCTCTTTTGTATATATTAAGCTATCAGCTTTATATGAAACACATTACTTTTCAATAAGACTTTTTACCGTTGTCACTTCGTTATGCTTAATGTAAACTCTCGGCACACGCTTTCCTACAAGGCACACTACCTCATAGTTGATAGTGCCTGTCCACGAAGCAACGTCATCGGTGGAAATTTCTGTATCTCCCACTCTGCCGACAACCGTTACAACATCGCCGACCTTTATATTATCTATCCCCGTGACATCAATCATACATTGATCCATACAAATTCTGCCGACAACCTTAGCCTTTTTTCCGCCGACTATCATGTACGCATCGTTTGCAAGGTTTCTTATATAGCCGTCTGCATATCCGATTGGCACGGTAGCGATTTTCAGCCTTTTATCTGCCGTAAAGGTACGTCCGTAGCTTACCGTTGCACCCTCCTCAATCTCCTTGATATGAGCGACAACGGATTTAATCTCCATAGCCGGCTGTAAATCAAGCTGACCCTTTAGCTTGCCCGACGGAGCAAGACCGTAAAGAATGATACCTGCTCTGACCATATTGATATGAGCCTGAGGGTAGTCCATGATTGCGGCACTGTTTGAACAATGACAAATAATTTTATCGGTATCAATACCGTTTTCTTTTAATGAATTAATCACATACTTAAAGCACTCAATCTGATGCTCTGTGTATTCTCTTCCCGCTTCCTTTTCGTCGGAAACGGCAAAATGAGTAAAAATGCCTTCAACGGAAAGACCGTCAAGAGAGAAAATCTCAAGTGCTTGGCTCGGTGCGTCATCTCTTTCGATATCCTGACACATAATTCCTATACGGCTCATGCCTGTATCTATTTTCAAATGAACCTTTACGGCAACACCCAGCTCACATGCACTTGCGGAAAGCTCCTTTGCATATTCCATCGAGAAAACTGCTTGAGAAATATTATTTTCACTAAGCTCCTTTGCATAGCTTGCCGGAGTATAGCCAAGAATAAGAATAGGAAGTGTAATTCCTCCTATGCGAAGTTCCAATGCCTCCTCCAAATTAGACACAGCAAAGAAATCGGCTCCCACTCTTTCGTAAAGCTGTGCAAGCTCCAAGGCACCGTGGCCGTAAGCATCGGCTTTTATAACACAGCACATTTTTGTGCCGCTTGAAATTTGTTTTCTTATAATATTATAATTATGCTCAACCTTATCAAGGTTAACCTCTGCCCAAGTTCTCTTAAAATAACTGTTCAATTTAAAGTACCTCCAACAATCTGCCGTAAACCGTAAAAGGTTCAATATACGATTTGATGCACTGTTTATGTATTTTTATCTAATTCTATATTATATTACTTTGAGCAAAAAAAGGCAATATTTATACCGATTTCTTTAAAATTCGATAATTTCAAAAACAAATACGTCCGCAAAGAAAAATGTGAAATCACCATAAAGCAAAAATAAACTTTTTTACTATTTATACGAAGCTGTACAATTCATTAATTTTGTTTATTTTGTGTAAAAAACATATAAAAACCGCTTTAAAATGCACCTTTAAACGATGTGATTCATATTTTATAAACATATTTTAATTAAATTTTACAAAAACGGTTGCAAAATCTTAAAATTTGTTGTAAAATACTTATGCTGATGCGATGAGTTAATTTAAATTTCTTTAGTTTATTTTGCATTATTTATTTTTTTATACTCGAAAGGTTGATTATTAATGAGTCAATGGATCAAAAACTCTGTTTTCTATCACATTTATCCGCTCGGTTATTGCGGCTGTCCCGAATATAACGACGGAAAAACGGAATACAGATTAGACAAATTAGCAGACTGGATTCCTCATCTTAAAGAAATGGGTGTTAATGCAGTTTATC
>JBGVDU010000151.1:0-1766 GCA_045119555.1 Acutalibacteraceae bacterium
AATCGAACCGATTTATATTCAGGCTTTTCGTCGGGCTTTAGTGGAAATCTGTCATCATCAACCATAATTATATTGCCGTCACGGTAAACAACAGGTCGCTCTGCCGCAAAATACAACGGCACAATGTCGATTTTTTCACGCTTTATATACTGCCAGATGTCCTTTTCTGTCCAGTTAGAAATTGGAAATACACGAATGCTCTCGCCCTTGTTGATTTTTGTATTATACAGCTTCCACATTTCGGGACGCTGATTTTTCGGATCCCAAGCCTGAGCCTGATTTCTGAAAGAAAAAATGCGTTCCTTTGCTCGTGACTTTTCCTCGTCACGTCTGCCTCCGCCGAATGCTGCGGTAAAGCCGTATTTTGAAAGAGCCTGTTTAAGTGCCTGAGTTTTCATAATATCGGTATAAGCCGAACCGTGGTCAAAAGGATTTATTCCCTGTTTTACACCGTCCTCGTTTGTATAAACAAGCATCTCAATTCCGAGTTTTTTAGCGGTATCGTCACGGAATTTTATCATATCCTTGAATTTCCAAGTTGTGTCGATATGTAAAAACGGAAAAGGCGGCTTTTCGGGATAAAATGCTTTCATCGCAAGGTGGAGCATAACCGAGCTGTCTTTACCGATTGAGTACAGCATAACAGGCTTTTCACACTCTGCCGCTACCTCTCTTATTATGTAAATAGCTTCTGCTTCAAGCTCATCAAGATGTGAAAATGTGCTCATTTGATTCCCTCCTAATATTTATTGGATTCTTTTTGATTAATATCAATTTCGGAGATTTCTCCGTTTGGGCGTTCTATTATCCATTTTAGAATATCTCCGTTTTTTTCAGTATGAACAAGACTTCCCATACCGCCTATATCTGCTCCGAGGAAAAATCTTATTGCATATACGGGACATTCCTTAATGCAAGAGGTACAGCCCCAACAGTCCTTTGGATATTTAATATACGCCTTTTTGTCTTCTCCGATTTTTATAAGACTGCCCGGACAAACCGTTC
This sequence comes from Acutalibacteraceae bacterium, assembly GCA_045119555.1. Lineage (GTDB taxonomy): Bacteria > Bacillota > Clostridia > Oscillospirales > Acutalibacteraceae > RUG592. The sequence goes on from JBGVDU010000151.1 coordinate 1,006, forward strand.
GGCATTTTCCGCAGCCTATACATTTGTTTTTGTCAACTGCTATGCTCATAAACTGTGCCCTCCTTTACCAAATCACGAAGTAAAATTTTAATCTTTCCGTTTTCAAGACGTGAATTTACATACTTAAGGTAAATTTTGTCGTCTTTATCGGGATAATCAAGGTTTTCCGCAAAGCCATGCCAGCGTGTTTCATGTCTTGCCTTTAAGTGTGCAATAACACTTCTGCAAACAATAAGCCTTTCACGCAGTTCGTATATATACATAAGCTCTTGAAAATCATCTGCAAACAAATTATCTGAAAGCTTTTGAAGATTTTGTATCTTCCCATCTGCAATTTCAAGCTGTTTTTCGTTAAATCGGTAATTTGTTTTTATTCCGCCTGCATAGCTGTCCATAACCGTCTGCATTGCTTCTTCAAGCTGTTCTGTTGTAAACATTGCGTTTTTATCCGTCAGAAAGTTTTCAACTTCTTTTGTATGCTTATTTATATCATCTTCGCTGATTTTGTTTTCTTCACTTTTCTTTACAAAATCAACCGCCGACAATGCAGCAATTTCTCCCTCGGCAAGTGCACCCGTAACATATTTCTGAGGACACCCGCCTGCAACATCGCCTGACGCAAACAAACCCTTTACTGTCGTTTCCCTATTTGTATCAACCCAATATCCGCTTGCGGTGTGACCGCCGCCAAAATAAGGTTCTGTTCCCACTATATCAACAATTTGCTGCGCTGGGTTTTTACTGTTTTCTATCCATTTCAG
>JBGVDU010000152.1:0-1394 GCA_045119555.1 Acutalibacteraceae bacterium
TACGGAGGACTCAAAATTTATTGACGATCTCGGCTTTAATTCATACGATTTTATGAGCTTTATGGGCGAAATTGAGGACGAATTTGATGTTGAGATTGACGAGCGTGAGGCTGTGAAGATTCGTACAGTCGGCGATGCTGCAAAGTATATCGAGTCAATTCAGCAATAATTCAAAGATAAGGAGAAGCTTTATGGATACATCAAAAGTAAAACCTTCAAAAAGATATCCCGACTTAAAGGAGCTTTTAAACGATGCCGCCGAAATGTTCGGACCTCTCGATGCTTTTCGTTGGAAGAAAAAGAAAGAAATCATTTCAAAAACATACAGCGAATTGAAAGCAGACAGCATGGCATTTTCAAGAACACTTGAAAAGCTCGGTTTGCTTGGCAAGCATATTGCAGTAATCGGTGCTTCAAGCTATGAGTGGATTATCACATATTTCGGAACGGTAAACAGCAACAGCGTAATCGTGCCGATTGACAAGGAGCTTCCGAGTGACGATATCGCAGAGCTTTTAAACCGTGCCGATATTTCCGCACTCGTTTTTGATAAAAACCTCACAGACAGAATTGACACAATCCGTGCTAATTGTCCCGAAATTAAGTATTATATCGGTATGCACCTTGAGAAGTCGGAGGAGAATACACTTTCTCTCAATGAACTTATTTCGGAAAATGCAGGAGATTTTGATGTTGAAATTGACAACGAAAAGATGTGTTCAATTCTCTTCACATCGGGTACAACAGGCAAAAGCAAGGGTGTAATGCTTACTCACACAAGTCTTTCGGATAATGCAACCTGTATGGATATGGGAGAGAAAGAGGGTACAGTTTCTTTGTCTGTTCTTCCGATTCATCACGCTTACTGCTTTACCTGCGATATGCTTGCCTGCTTGAGCAGAGGTGTAACAATTTGCTTTAACGATTCCATTATGCACCTGGTGAAAAATCTCAATCTGTTTAATCCGCAGATTATTCTTCTCGTTCCGATGATTATTGAGTCACTTTATTATAAGATGAACGAGGCGTCAAGAGCAAATCCCGAGGTTCCGAAGGCATACATTGCAAGACAGATTTTCGGTTCAGAGCTTCATACGATTTACAGCGGCGGTGCTTACCTCAATCCAATGCTTATTGATGAGTTCGCAGAATTCGGAATTGATATTATTCAAGGCTACGGCATGACAGAGTTCTCTCCGAGAATTTCCGCAAATGTCAGAGGTTATGTAAAGAAAAATTCCGTTGGTGTTCTTATCCCCGGTGCAGAGGCAAAGATTGAGGACGGTGAAATTCTCGTAAAGGGCAAAAGCCGCATGATAGGCTACTACAAGGACGAAAAAGCAACAGCTGAAGCACTCAGCGGAGAATGGCTCAGAACAGGTGACCTCGGTTAT
>JBGVDU010000153.1:0-6391 GCA_045119555.1 Acutalibacteraceae bacterium
AAGACATGGTATGATGCGAAGGGATAAGCTTAATTTAATAATTAATAAATCATTATTCCGAGTTTTCTTTCAAATGTAAATATATTATATTCAACCCGAAAGGAGAACGATTATGTATAAAAGATTGTGCGATTATATTGAATATATTGATAAACAAACCGAACCCGACAACCTTAAAAAGATGTCGAAGGAGGAGCTTGAAGCATTAACGAAAGAGCTGCTTACTCAAACGCAGTTCTTTCAGCATGAGCGATTGATTCATCTTATCGTAACACACCTGTTTGCCCTTGCGGCTGTTATGGTGCTTATTGCAATGGTATATTTTAATACCGTTCCTATGCTGATTCTTTTCGTACTTTTGCTTGTACTGCTTTTCCCGTACATAATACATTATTATCACCTCGAAAACGGTGTGCAGAAGCTTTATACCTTTTATGACAGAATTATCGGAAAGACTTTCGGTGAAAAAGAAAAGAAGAAGTGAGTATAACAAATAGTTAAAGACGAACAGATAAACAGGCGAGATATTTTTGCGTTATTAAAATCTCATCAAGATTCTGTATCAAAAGGGGGCAAAAAATGAAAATCTTATTTATTTGCAGCGGCAATACCTGCCGAAGTCCTATGGCTCACGCTATGTTTGAGAAAATTGCAAAGGAAAGAAGCTTGAATGCAGAATGTTACGGTGCGGGAACGGCTACCTATTCGGGTATGCCTGCAAGCGATAATTCCGTTGCCGTAATGAAGGAAATCGGAGTAGATATATCAAATTACAAGTCTACAAGCCTTGGCGATTTGAATCTTAATGATTTTGACTTATTTGTGCCAATGACCTTTTCACATGTGCTTTCTTTGGTTAAGTACGGAATTGAGAAAAAGAAGATTTATCTTTTCGATAAAGACGTTTCCGACCCCTACGGCGGAAATATTGAGGTTTACAGAGCGACAAGAGATGAAATAGCGGAAAATTTAAATAAGCTTGCAGATTTTGTTGAAGAAAAATTAAAAAGAGAAAACGATATATAAAGACATTGTGATAATCCATGGCTTTAAAACGGTGTTATTGAGCAATGTCGGAAATATACGACTGAATAAATATGAATATTGAAATCGAGAAAATGGCAAGGCATCACATTGCTGACCTTGTCGAAATAGAAAACGCAAGTTTTTCCCGTCCCTGGACTTGTGCAGGATTTGAGGGAGAATTAAAAAACGATACAGCTGTATTTCTGGTGGCTGTCGAAAATGATAAAGCGGTTGGGTATATTGGCTTTCATACCGTGCTGGATGAAGGTTATATAGCAAATATCGCTGTGCTTCCCGATTACAGAAAACAAGGGATTGCATCAATGCTTTTAAATAAAGCGATTGAAACCTGCAAGGAAAACAACCTCGCTTTTCTGTCGCTTGAGGTTAGGAAATCAAACGAAAAAGCAATATCCTTGTATAAAAAATTTGCATTTGAAACGGTGGGAGAGAGAAAGAATTTTTACTCCGCACCGACAGAAAATGCCTACATAATGACTTTAAATTTCGGAGGTCAAATTTAATGAAAATTTTATCAATAGAAAGTTCCTGCGACGAAACAGCGGCGGCTGTCGTTGAGGACGGCAGAAGGGTTTTATCGTCCGTTGTCGTTTCTCAAGTTGAAGAGCATAAGCTGTACGGCGGTGTAGTTCCCGAAATAGCCTCCCGCCGTCATGCCGAAGCAATAACGGGTGTTGTGAGTGAAGCACTCGAACAGGCAGATTTAACACTTGAGGATTTAGATGCAATCGGCGTAACGTATGCACCGGGGCTTATCGGTGCATTGCTTGTAGGCGTAAACTTCGCAAAAGGTTTGTCTTACGCAACGGGACTTCCGCTTATTCCCGTTCACCATTTGCGTTCGCACATTGCGGCTAATTATATCACAAATCAAGAGCTGAAGCCGCCGTTTCTTTGCCTTGTTGTGTCGGGCGGTCACAGCCATATTATAGCTGTTGAGGATTACACAAAAATGAAGATTATCGGCAAAACCCGTGATGATGCCGCAGGCGAGGTGTTCGACAAGGTTGCCCGTACAATGGGTATGCCGTATCCGGGCGGAATCAATCTCGACAAGGTTGCGGAAAACGGAAACGAAAATGCCTATACTCTTCCGCATCCGAAGGTAGCCGATGCACCTTATGATTTCAGTTTTTCGGGTCTTAAAACAGCGGCTATAAACATTATTCACAATGCTTCGCAAAAGGGTGAAAATGTGAATGTGGAGGACTTGTCCGCATCATTCAGAAAAGCTGTTGTCGATTGTCTTATTAATAATTTTATGAAAGCCGCAAAGGATTTTGGTTATACTAATCTCGTTATAGCAGGCGGCGTTTCCGCAAACAGTCTTTTAAGAAGAAGATTAACAGAGGAATGCAGGAAAAGAAATTACAACTTGCATAAACCCGAGCTGAATCTCTGCGGAGATAACGCCGCAATGGTAGGTTCACAGGCGTATTATGAATTTTTGAGCGGAAATATTGCAAAACTTGACCTCAATGCCGTTGCGACAATGTCTATTGAATAAAAGCTATGTTTTAAAGTTGCACAATTTTACACTTTAAATTTTGTATTAATTGTTAAAAATAACGATTATGAATGAACTGATTATTAAATATTCAAAAAAACGAATTTTGTCTATTGAATAAATTTAAGATGTGTTGTATAATCAAATTGTATCATTTAGTGCCAACTTTTGGCCGAAAGGAGATAATTAAAAATGACTACTAATAAATCCGTTCTTGCATGGGTTGAAGAGATGAAATCTCTTGTAAATCCGGATAAGGTTGTTTGGATTGACGGCTCTGCTGAGCAGATCGCTGATTTGAAGGCTCAGGCTGTTGCTTCCGGCGAATTGATTAAGCTTAACGAGGAGCTTCTTCCTGATTGCTACCTCCACCGCACAAGAGAGAATGACGTTGCTCGTGTAGAGGCAAGAACATTCATCTGCTCAAAGAATGAAGAGGACGCAGGTCCGACTAACCACTGGAAAGATCCTAAGGAAGCTTACGAGATGCTTTTCGATATCGCTAAGGATTCTTACAAGGGCCGTACAATGTACGTTATTCCTTACTCAATGGGTCCTGTTGGTTCACCTTTGGCTCAGATCGGCTATGAGGTAACTGATTCTATTTACGTTGTACTCAACATGGCTATCATGACAAGAGTGGGTGCGGCAGTAGAAGAGGTTCTCGGCGACAGCGAGAAGTGGATCAAGGGTCTTCACGCAAGCTGTGATATCGACCCTGAGAAGAGATATATCACACACTTCCCGGAGGATAACTACATCATCTCCGTAAACTCTGCTTACGGCGGAAACGTACTCCTCGGTAAGAAGTGCTTCGCACTCAGAATCGCTTCCTACCTCGGTAAGAACGATCAGTGGATGGCTGAGCACATGCTCATTCTCGGCATTGAGAATCCGGAAGGCGAAGTTAAGTATGTAACAGCTGCTTTCCCGTCTGCTTGCGGTAAGACAAACCTCGCTATGCTCATTCCTCCGAAGAGCTACCTCGAGAAGGGCTACAAGGTATGGACAATCGGTGACGATATCGCTTGGATGCGTAAGGGTCCCGACGGCAGACTTTGGGCTATCAACCCCGAGAACGGCTTCTTCGGCGTTGCACCGGGTACAAACGAGAAGTCTAACCCGAATGCTTTGGCTTCCACAAAGAAGGGTACAATCTTCACAAACGTTGCTCTTAACCTCGACAACAACACAGTTTGGTGGGAGGGTCTTGACAAGAATCCGCCTGAGAACGCTATTGATTGGCTCGGCAATCCTTGGAACGGTAAGACAAGCGATGTAAAGGGTGCTCATCCTAACAGCCGTTTCACAGCTCCTGCTAAGAACTGCCCATGCATCAGCGACAAGTTCGACGATGTTGCAGGTGTTCCTGTATCTGCTATTATCTTCGGCGGCAGACGTGCAACAACAACTCCGCTTGTATATCAGTCAAGAAGCTGGAACAACGGTGTATTCGTAGGTTCTATCATGGCTTCCGAAACAACTGCAGCTGCAACAGGTGCAGTTGGTCAGCTCAGACATGACCCAATGGCTATGCTCCCATTCTGCGGTTATCACATGGGTGACTACTTCAAGCATTGGTGTGAAATGGGCGAAATCCTCGGCGAGAAGGCTCCAAAGATCTTCAACGTTAACTGGTTCCGCCTTGACGAAGAGGGCAACTTCATGTGGCCTGGTTTCGGCGACAACTTCCGTGTTCTTGAGTGGATTCTCAAGAGATGCGAAGGCACAGCTGACGCAGTAGAAACAGCTATCGGTTACCTCCCAAGACCTGAAGACATCAACCTCGAGGGTCTTGATATGGATATTGAAACTCTCAAGAAGATTCTTACGGTTGACAAAGAGAGATGGACAGCTGAGGCTGCTGAAATCGAAGAGTATTACAAGAAGTTTGGCGACAGACTTCCGAAGGAGCTCGCAGATGAGCTTGCCGGCTTGAAGGCAAGACTTGCTGAGTAATTTCTGAATATTAATTTAAATAATTATATTACCACGCTCACGGCTATCCGTTTTTGGGTAGCCGTGGGTTTGGCGTAATTATAGGGTGAACTCTTTTGAAATGTTCGCCTTTATTTTTTATATCGGTTTATGAGGGATAGTATGGGTAAAAATGTGAAAAAAATCGTATCCGCCGCACTTGCCGCCGCATTGCTCACCGTATCGAGCGGCTGTTTTCTTAATGATATTGTAGATGATTTTCAAGGAGAGCTTTTTGAAAACACAAAATTTGACGATGACAGCAATTATACTGCGGTTTCTCGGAGTGAGAGTGTTGATTGTGAGTATTACGAGCCTGTAAAAATTGCTTACGGCTACGATTCGTTAATTTCAGACAGTCAAAGAGCCTGCTACAACGGGATTGCCGATGCGGCTTACAGAATTTCCGAGGAACAGAACGAGTACGGTCTTTATTCTATCGGTAAAGTGACTGTTGAGGATAAGACGTTTACTGAACAGGATATGGATGTATGTATTAAAGCCTATACTATGGATCATCCCGAGGTATTTTGGATTTCCAACAGATATTCCTACGGCACAGTGGGCAATCAAGCCGTTATTCAGCTTTATTCCTATGTTTCGGGTGAAGAATGTAAGAAGAGAATAGAAACGCTGAATGCTGAAATTGAGAAAATTATAACGAGTATTCCGAGCGGCTTGAAGGAGTATCATCTTGAAAAGTATATTCATAACACAATTCTTGAAAAATGCGACTATGCCGACGGTGTAGAAAGTGCCGAGGACGGCTGGGAGGAATTTACCATATATGGTACGCTTATAAACGGCAGTGCTGTGTGTGAGGGTTATGCACATACGATGTGCCTGCTGATGAATAAGGTTGGTTTGGAGTGCTACTATGTCAACGGATACGGCGAAAGCGAGCCGCACATGTGGAATACCGTACAGATAGACGGTAACTGGTATCATGTTGATGCAACATGGAACGATGACGAAAACGCCTACTATAACTATTTTAATTTGACAGATGCTCAAATTCAGAGTGACCACGTTATTTCGGCGATGTTTACAGATTCAGAGAACAGCGACACGCTCAGTCAGGTGTACAATGTCTATCTTCCGACCTGCAGCTCCGACAGTGCAAACTACTTTGTAGTGGAGTCTACTTATATCTACGATTTTGACGAATGTGCCGAAACGATGATATACGACCTCGAGCAGGCGGCAATAAACGGTGATGAGGAATTCACGATTCGCTTCGACAGCTCAATCGGCTTTGAAAATGCGATGAATGCAATGTTTAACGAGGAGCCGTATTATATGTTTGACTATATAAGACAGGCAAACGACCGTCTTACAACCGAATATAAAATAAACGAAGAGAATGTTTCGATTATTATTTTGGAGAATTTCAATTCAGTTGTAGTAAAGCTGGAATATGTTTGATGAAAACGGTATATAACAAGGGAATGAGAGCGATTTCGTTTCCTTGTTGTATGCCGTTTTTTTGTGCGGAAGTTTCCGTGACAGCACAGTAAGATGATACTATAATAAGATTTAATGTGAAATTTTGGAGGTATAATATGAAAAAATTATTGTCAGCAGTTGTATGTGCCGCACTTTTGGCGAGTGTTGTTTCAATGATGACACCAATACAGGTGAATGCTGAAGAGAACGACGGTCAGGCAATTTCAGCTACGCATAATGTTGCTGTTTCCTCAGATGAGAAAACCGAATACACATACGATGACGAGGTAAATGGGAATACATATAAATATGTTATTCTTGACGATGAAACAATAAAAATAACTCAGGCTACCTGCAGTGCTCATGACGTAGTAATTCCTAAGACGATAAATGGTAGAAAAGTAACGGTAATAG
>JBGVDU010000154.1:0-1706 GCA_045119555.1 Acutalibacteraceae bacterium
CGGAAAGAATATCGTTGTTAACACTGCCTGCCAAGAGGATAAAAGTTGGATGAAAAGCTACAATAGCAACAGCAATAGCCTTTCCCCATCCACGAAGATTTAATTTATCAAATATTCTTTCTGAAACGAACAGGCAACACATCGAATAAAACAGTGTCAAAAACTGTAAGCTTGATATCACACGATCGTAGCTCATTCCGAAAGTGGTAAGTAGTCTCATCCACAAAGCTGCGAGAAAATGATGTAATGGCGGATGATAAAATTGAGATTTAGTTGTAGGATCAAAATCAGGCAAAGTAAAGCCATTATTATAAAAATGCTCAATATATGCCGAATGACCTTTATCTCCGCCGAATTGGTATAAATCATGCTGTCTGATTCTCGTTGTAGCGGACAGAGGTGTGTATAAAACGTAATTTAATCTTAAAATAAAGCCCGCGGCAAACAATAACAAAATTGCATTTTGTGTCGTTAATTTTTTATTAACGCCTAAATATACGCCTACTCCTCCGACTAAAAGCAAGCCTATAATCGGGAAGGAAATACCGACGTAATCCTGTGTCTTGTCAAACATAATTGTTGCCAAGACACATAATACAGCAGTTACAATGCAGGAAACCTTTATTATATAAGAAGAAACATCCGATGTGTTTTTCGGTGAATTAACCGTTTTAACGGAATTGTTGATTTTTTTTGATACCTTACTCATATAAATCAACCTTTATTTTCATCTTTTGTTTCATGGTATGATTTCTCGGTATTAACATTCCAAATAGCAGTTTTATCTGTTGAGCCTGTCTTAATTGCTTCAACAGCTCTGAATGCGGTAACCATAGAATGATCCATGTTATTATAACGGTGCTGACCGTTACGACCAATGCAGAACAGGTTTTCATACTTATTGAGCTGCTCGATAAGAGTATCCATTTGTGCATAGGTATCGAAGTAAGCAGGGTAAGCCTTCTTAATTCTTTCACGGTGAGAATCAATAACCTGGTTTGTATTGATAATTCCCATTGTCTGGAGCTCCTGAGCCGCAAACTTAATGCACTCATCATCTGTCATATTCCAGAAGCTGTCACCCTCTTCGCAGAAATACTCAAGACCAACCCATACAGTTTTTTCGGGATCTTTAACAAGATACGGACTCCAGTTGTTGAAAATCTGAATTCTGCCAAGCTTAACATTTGTATCCTGAACATAAATCCAACAGTCAGGAACAACATTGCCGAGAGTTTTGATGTCTGTTTCGTTTTTAAGGTTAAGCTTATCAACGAGCAAGCCAACAGTAACAAAATCTCTGTAAGGCAAGCCCTTAGCGATATTTACGATTTCGTCGTTCGGCTTATCACCTGTCATGCCTACAACAAGATCCTTAACAGGCATTGTTGAAATGAAGATATCGCCTTCAACCGTTACACTTCCGTTTTCTGTTTCACAGACAACCTGCGTAACTTTATTATTGTTCAAAACAATATTCTTAACAGCATAGCCCATTTTTATTGTTCCGCCCATTTTCTCAACCTCGGAAGCAACAGTCTCCCAAAGCTGACCCGGTCCGTACTTAGGATACCAGAACTCCTCAATAAGGGAAGTTTCAACCTCTTTATTATTTTTCTTTCCACCGAAAGCCTTTTTGAACATATCTTTAATCAAAGCACGAATAGAAAGACCCTTTACTCTCTGAGCACCCCAGTCTGCAGAAA
>JBGVDU010000155.1:0-8009 GCA_045119555.1 Acutalibacteraceae bacterium
TTGACAATAATCGGAGAAATAGAAGGGCATATAGAATCACCGCCGCAAAATAAAACAACAAAGTATGAGCATGTAATACCTCAGCTTGTGTCGATAGAGGAGGACAGCCGAATTGACGGCTTGCTTGTTATTTTAAACACAGTCGGTGGGGATATTGAGGCAGGCTTGGCGATAGCGGAGCTTATGGCAGGAATGAAAAAGCCTACGGTTTCGCTCGTGCTTGGGGGAGGCCATTCAATCGGCGTACCGCTTGCCGTTGCCGCAAAATATTCTTTCATTGCACCGAGTGCGTCTATGACGATTCACCCCGTTCGCTCAAACGGTTTGACTATCGGTGTGCGTCAGTCTTTTGAATATTTCCAACGCATGCAGCAGAGAATAAATAAATTTGTTGCCGACAACTCTAACATAACCGCCGAAAAATATAACAGCTTAGTTATGACAACGGGAGAGCTTGTTATGGATGTGGGCACAGTGCTTGAGGGCAGTAAGGCGGTTGAGGTTGGATTAATTGACAGCGTGGGAACGCTAAGCCTTGCTTTGGAAAAGCTGAAGGAAATGATTGAAAGCAATTCCGAAAATAGTGAAAGCAAGGAAATGCAGGATAAAGCAGAGGAAAATTAAAATAAATGACACGAAGGCTTCCCGAAAAGAGGAAGCCGCAAGCGTGTCTTTATATAAATTTTGGATTGAATAACAATTCAAGACATATAATAATCTTATGAATAATAGGTGAATGCACCGATTATTATAACAGGAGGAATACATAACATGAATATTTTAGAGGCGATTATACTCGGAATAGTTCAAGGACTTACGGAGTTTCTGCCCGTAAGCAGCAGCGGACATCTTACAATTTTTCAGCATATCATGGGCATAGATATGGAGGGAAATCTCTTCTTTAATGTTATGCTTCACGTTGGAACGCTTGTTTCGGTTTGTGTTGTTTATCATAAACTGATTATCAGACTTATTAAAGCATTCATTGGACTTGTTAAAGATGTTTTTACAGGAAAATTCAGATGGAGCCAAATGGACGGCGACAGAAATCTTCTTGTTATGCTTGTTATAGGCTTGATTCCGCTCTTCTTGCTTTTCGTGCCGATTCCCGGTGCGGGCGGATTGAACGGTAAGGATATTGCGGAGATATGGCAGGGTAATACAGGTTACTTTATGATTACTGGCTTTGCACTTCTTTCCACAAGTCTTATGCTTTGGGTTGGTATAAAGGCTGTTGAAAATACAGGCAGTAAGTATGCCGCAAGATCGGGCGGTGCAAAGAATGTCGGCCGCAGACGTTTAAAGACGGTTGATGCCTTGTGCGTTGGTGTTACGCAGTGCTTGGCGGCTATTTTTCCGGGTTTGTCACGCTCGGGTTCAACACTTGCCATGGGTGAGCTGAGAGGTCTTAACAAGCAGGTGGCTCTTGACTATACTTTTGTACTCGGTATTCCGTCAATTCTTGCAGCCGCATTTCTTGAAGGCAAAGATGCCATTGAGGCACAGGGTACACAGGATACTCTTCAGGTTGGTATAGGTGCGATGATAGCAGGCATGATTGCCGCTATGATTGTCGGATTTTTTGCAATTAAGCTCTTTAAGTGGATGCTTGCAAAGGACAGAACAAATATATTTGTAATATATACAGCAATTCTCGGTATCGCAATAATCGTTGTCAGCGTTATAGAGCTTTCCACAGGCAACAACTTATTCAGCGGTGTACCGCTTACTTTTGGCTGATAAAAAGTCGCTGTTGCACAATATTGTGCAACAGTAATTTCTTCATGATTTGTTCAGTGAGATAATGAGGTGAAAATATTGGCTGAAGAAAAGAAAAAGGAAGAGGGCAAAAAGACGTCAACAACCGCTAAGCCGAAGAAAAATACAGTTAAAAAGAAAGTAATTGTTAAGGAAGCTCCGAAGGAGCCTGCCAAAGAAGCACCGAAGTCGGAGCAAAGCAAAAAGGCAAACGAGGTTAAATCGAAAAAGACTGACATTGCCACAAAGCAGCGTTATTCACTTATAATGTTTGTTACGGCAGTTGTGTTAATTGCGATAATTTTTATTCCCGGAGAAATGATTTGGCTTTGGGCACATAATGCAGTAAGAGGTCTTTTCAGTATGCTGGCACTGTTTTGGCCGTTGCTTCTGCTGTTCTTGTCGGTTGCTACGATGCTCGACAGGCAAATACCGAAGCTTGCGTTCAGAACCGCCTTTTCAGCGGCCTTTGTTGCCGCACTCAACGCTTGTATATACATATTTACATATTCAGGTGATATTAATGTTCATCAGACCTTTAACGACGGAATCCAATATAAGGGCGGCGGCGTATTGGGATTTATTTTCGGTATTCCGTTTCTAAAGCTGTTCGGTCAAACTCCTGCGAAGATTTTGATAATAGTCGTAATGCTCGTTCTGCTTATGTTTGCAACGAACATATCAATCAAAAATGTTTATGCTTTTGTTTTTGACAAGGTTTCAAGCTTCTTCAGCGAGCAGGGAAAGGCTCTCAGAAAGAAGAAAAAATCGAAAAATCCCGTAAAAATCGCAGATGATGCTTTCTTCGACAGCGATGACGATTTTGAAGATTTTGATATAGATGACGACTCGGAGGACGAAGAAGAATTTGAGCCGATGAAAACGGATGACGAAGAGCTTCCGCAGTCACCTGTATTTGCCGTGGATTCAAATGAAGATGAGGACTTTTTCGGCGGCGTGAGATTTGATGAGGATGAAAATATTCCTGAGAATAATTTTGACGATGATTACAGTATCGACATCAGCATAGATGACCCGATTGAAGAAGAGCCGCCGAAGAAAAAAGTTTCTGTTGCCAAAGTTAATAATTCAGAAAAAGCGGCTCCGCAGAATGACGATTTTGATGATGACGAAATTTTGAAGGGCTTGTTCGGCGAAGAGTTCATGGACAGCATTTCTCACGATAACAACGGAGAAAAGACAGAAGCCTCCAAGGTGGCGGAGAATATTTCGCACAGCAAAATGATTCCGAAAAAGTCACATCCGGAGCAAAAGCAGTATGACCCTCAGACTGTTCCGATTGACCCGCCGCCGAAGAAAAAGGTAAGAGATAAAAATTCTTATCCATATCCTCCCGTTGAATTGCTCACGGAGGGAAAGTCAATCAATAATTCCAATGCCGAAGCGGAGCTTCGAGAAAATGCAAAGAAGCTTATAGATACTCTTGACAGCTTTTCCGTGGGTGCAAAGATTGTAGGCTATTGCCGAGGACCTTCGATAACAAGATATGAGATTCAGCCGGCACCGGGTGTTAAAATCTCAAAAATCACAGGTCTTTCCGATGATATTGCCTTGAATTTGGCCGCACAGGGTGTCAGAATAGAAGCACCTATTCCCGGTAAGCCTGCAATAGGAATAGAAGTTCCGAACAAAACGATTACTTCCGTAACCATTAGGGAGCTTATAGATTCAAACGAATTCAGAAAAAATAAAAGCAAGCTTGCTTGTGTTCTCGGAAGAGATGTTGCAGGTAAGATTATAATTACCGATTTGGCGAAGATGCCGCACCTGCTTATTGCAGGTACTACGGGTTCGGGTAAGTCCGTATGCGTAAACGGTATTCTTATGAGCCTTATTTTCAGAGCATCTCCCGAAGAGGTAAAGCTTATTCTCATCGACCCGAAGTTGGTTGAATTCTCAAAGTATAAGGGAATACCGCATTTGCTTGTGCCTGTTGTGTCTGATGTTAAGAAAGCCGCAGGTGCTTTGAACTGGGCAGTAAATGAGATGGAGGAACGTTATAAGGAATTTTCCGTTTACAATGTTAAGGATATCGACAGCTATAATAAAATGGTTGCCAAAAATCTCGAAACCATGACAGATGAGGAGCTTGAGGAAGATCCTCACGGCGAGGTTATTGACGGTGAGTTCATTCCGCCAAAGGCTACGAAAAAAATGCCAAAGATAGTGATTGCTATTGATGAGCTTGCTGATTTGATGATGGTTGCTCCAGGCGAGGTTGAAGAGTCAATTTGCCGTCTTGCACAAAAAGCCAGAGCGGCAGGCATGCACCTTGTTATTGCTACTCAAAGACCGTCCGTAAACGTAATTACAGGTGTTATCAAGGCAAATATTCCGAGCCGTATTTCCCTAAAGGTTGCGTCTTACGTCGATTCAAAAACAATTCTTGACACAGCAGGCGGTGAAAAGCTGATCGGACGAGGCGATATGCTTTATAATCCTGTCGGTGCTCCGAAGCCTATTCGTGTTCAAGGCGGTTTCTCTTCCGATGACGACATAGAGGCTGTTACGGATTATATTAAAAATCACAGCTCAGCCGACTACGATGAGAGTGTTACTCAGGAGATTGACCGTATTGCACAGGAGGAGCTTAGCTCTAAGGGCGGCGGCAAGGACAGCGGAGGCGATGATGATATCGACGATTCCGATCCTATGCTTGAAGATGCCATTAAGCTTGTTGTAGAGGCGGGACAGGCTTCCACATCACTGCTGCAAAGACGTCTCAGACTTGGCTATGCTCGAGCAGGCAGACTTATTGACACCATGGAGCAAATGGGTATAGTCGGACCTCACGAGGGCAGTAAGTCAAGAAAGGTACTGCTTACTCCCGAACAGTGGCTTGAACGCAAGGTAACGGGTTCAAATGAGTAAAAGTAAAAAGGTAATTTGTCTTAGTATTGTGGCGGTGGTCGCTGTTGCGATCTCCGCCATGCTTACAATATGTTCTTATTGGGAAAAAATATTTGCAGATTCGGGTTTGTCGTCTGTTTATATGCAAAGCGAGCAATATCCGTTTTCAATGTTTTTCTTTAATGTTGGCAGAGCAAATGCTGTTTTAATACATAGTGATGAGTACAATATACTTGTTGACAGTGGTATGGAAAAGCTGCAAACAAATATGCTTGACAGCCTTGAGCTTCTCGGCGTTGAAGATCTTGATTTGGTGATTTTGACACACCCCGACAAGGACCATATCGGTAATATGACGGATATAGTCAACAATGCTACTGTCGAGCGTTTTATCACTTGCGAAAACGGAGATTACGAATTAACGCAAATATATGAAGCTTTATTGTCGGCACTTGAAAACAACGGAATAGAAGTTGAATACGCTAAAGCAGGAGAAAGGCTGATTTTCGGCGATTTACAAATTGACATTGTATCTCCGAATACTGTTTACGATTCTTCAAACAATAATTCTATTGCGGTTAAATTAACTTACAAGGATTTTTCCGCTTTTCTTTCGGGCGATATCGAAAAGGAGGCGGAAAATGATATATTGCAAAGCGGTGCCGATATTTCGGCAGACGTTCTTTGCGTTGCACATCACGGAAGCGGAAATTCCTCAACCGAAGATTTTTTGAAGGCGGTTTGTCCGAAATGTGCAATAATTTCAGTTGAGCAAAACGATTATTTGCCAAGCGATAAAACATTGAGCAGGCTCATTAATCTGGGTTGTGATATTTACAGAACAGATGAGGCAGGCACAATTTGCGTGGTAAGTGACGGAAAAGATTACAAAATTATTACAGAACAAGAATAGGAGTGAAAAAATATGATGAAGCTAAAGGTTGATCGTTTTGAGGGTACAATGGTAATATGTACCGATAAGGAGAAAAAGTTCTACGCAATCGAAAAATCCGAGATCCCCGCTGATGTTAAACAGGGCTGTTTTATTGAAATTGATAACGACGGCAACTTGACTGTCAGCGAGGGCAAAAAAGGAAAATAACTTTAAAATAACTTTAAAAAGTTACAAAAAAATTAAAATAAGTCATTTTTTTAATAATTCAAGGTGTTTAGTAACAATTTCGTAACAAATTTTTGTTTAACAACTGTTATAATAACCTTGAATTGTTTTTATACTAAAATCTTAGTACGTTTTATGCGAAGTATATTACATGCCGTATTGCGGTATGATATTATTTAATAAATTGTATCTTCATCTTATTTGATTAAGATATCAACGATGCAAGAAAGGGCTTTAATTATGGGTGTATATGAGGAACTGCAAGCAAGGGGTTTGCTTGCTCAGGTAACAGATGAAGAGGAAATCAGAGAGTTGGTAAATGCCGGAAAGGCAACTTTCTATATCGGCTTTGACCCAACGGCTGACAGTTTGCATATCGGTCACTTTATGGCACTTTGCCTTATGAAAAGACTTCAAATGGCAGGCAATAAGCCGATCGTACTCGTTGGCGGCGGCACAGCGATGATCGGTGACCCAACAGGCAGAACGGACATGCGTCAGATGATGACGAAGGAAATTATTAACCATAACTGCGAATGCTTCAAAAAGCAGATTGGACGTTTCATAGATTTTTCCGATGACAAGGCTATTATGGTAAATAACGCCGATTGGCTTCTTGACCTTAACTATGTTGACGTTTTGCGTGAGGTTGGTGCTCATTTCAGTGTAAACCGTATGCTTACCGCTGAGTGCTACAAGCAGAGAATGGAAAGAGGCTTGAGCTTCCTTGAATTCAACTATATGATTATGCAAAGCTACGATTTTTACGCTTTGTACCGCAAGTACGGCTGTAATATGCAGTTCGGCGGTGACGATCAGTGGAGCAACATGCTTGGCGGCACAGAGCTTATTCGACGTAAGCTTGGCAAAGATGCTTATGCTATGACCATTAACCTGCTTCTTAACTCAGAGGGTAAGAAAATGGGTAAAACTGCAAAGGGTGCTTTGTGGCTCGATGCTGAGAAAACAACGCCTTACGAGTTTTATCAGTACTGGAGAAACGTCGATGATGCCGATGTTATTAAGTTCCTAAAGATGATTACATTCTTACCGCTTGAAGAGATTGCGGAGCTTGAAAAGCTTGAAGGAGCAGATCTCAACAAGGCTAAGGAGATTCTTGCTTTTGAAACGACAAAGCTTGTTCACGGTGAGGAAGAGGCAGAAAAGGCACAGCAGGCTGCGAGAGCATTGTTTGCAGGCGGTAATGGTTTGGATAATATTCCGACAACCGAATTAACGGCTGATGACTTTACAGATGGTGCAATCGGTATTCTTGATTTGCTTGTAAAGGCAGAGCTTGCTCCGTCAAAGAGCGAAGCAAGAAGAAATGTTCAGCAGGGCGGCGTATCTGTTGACGGTGAGAAGGTAACAGATGTCAACGCAGTAATCACAGCTGATTCCGTTTCGGAAAAGGGCGAAATTATAGTTAAGCGTGGCAAAAAGGCTTTCCGTAAAGTAAAATTAGCTTAATGCCGAATTTATTGAATTAAAGCTATATACAAGCTTTGTAAAATCTATTTGATTTCAAAGCATAGCTTTTACGGGTGCAAAATACAAAAGCATTAGCGTTCATTAGTATTTATAATGGCAGATTAACGTATTTATGTGTTACCTGTATTCGATATTAAAACAAAATTAAATTATCCGAGAGGAGGTTGAAAAACATGAGCAGAGCAGGCAAAAGATCAATTCCCAACGGTTTTTTGGCGGTTATAGTTCTTGTGATATTTATTTCCGGCATTGCAACAATGCTTGTTTCGGGGCACAATTTGAATGTAAACAGTCGAAATAACAATTCGTCCGATATTGAAAGCACCGATTCGGTAAACGGCAGTACCTCTTCCAACCAGAATCAGGCGGCTGAGCCGAATGCGTTTGTGGAGGAAAGCAACCTCCCGAGTGATTATCGGCTTATATCTGTGCTCAACGAGGACGTTTACAAGGGTCCGTTGATTCTTGTAAATTATCAGTATGAATCAAAAATTGACGGTGAGAATCTTGTAAATATCTATGAAAATGCTTCAAGCTCCGTTGGAGTAAAGAATGACGATATGTACCTTAACAGCATTGTTGTAGAGCACATGAATCCGTTCTTTGAGGCATTTGAGGCGGCTGAGGGCAAAACGAGTATTCTTATTTCCAGCTCTTACAGAAGCAAGAGCGATCAGGAAGAGATTTATTCCGATTCCATAGAAGCAACGGGTGAGGCATCGACGGCTTACTATGTTTCCGTTCCTGGATACAGTGAGCATCAGACAGG
>JBGVDU010000156.1:0-4911 GCA_045119555.1 Acutalibacteraceae bacterium
TGTATCTTCTTGTGAATTTATAGAAAATAGATGTTATTAATAAACACGAACACAGAACAAAATATACACTAATTAAATAAGAATTGAAGATATATGTAGATGAAAGGATAAACTTTTAGATTATGAAAAGAAACGTAGTCAATGGTGTTAGGTTCGCCGCACTAATACAATCTTTAGGGCATCTCTAAAAACCTTTGTACAACGCCCCCAAAAAGCTACAACGAAAGAGAGAAGAACAAGCTCGAATCGAATCAGCTGAACGCATTGCTAAAGCGGCCGAAGAAAGAAGAAAACGAGAAATAGCAGCTCGTAAAGAGCATGAAATAAAACAACAATTACGATTAAAAGAAATACGGGAAAATCCGCAGTTGTTTATTCAGCAAAATGAACAGGTTCGTGATGAGGACGGAAACAGGTGGATTAAGTGTAGATTTTGTGGTTGTATAAAAACCGATCCTTCATTTGTCGAATATGGAGATAATGGGGAAAAGAATCTTGGTTTATGTAGGGAATGCTATAGGAAAAGGCGTAAGCATTGTGACGATTTACAGTAATCTATGGATAATGTTGCTGATTAAATAAGGTGCTCTGGCAAAAAAATTGCTTAAACACTATATTGCTTTTTTTCGACAATATGGTATCATAAGTCCTAAATTTTTAGAATTTGATAGGAGTTTTTTATTATGAATACAGCGGTTATCTTTGCTGGAAAAGTAAATGTGAACAAAACTTAAATTAAATAATTTAAATCTAAAAACATATTGATATATAAATAGATATTATGTATAATCTTTTATATAACATTTCTTTTTATATACCATAATATGTGATCATAAACAACTAAAGGAGGAGTTGCTATGAATACGAAAATAGTTAAACAAATTATTTCATTTGTATCTGTGTTGACTTTACTGCATGGTACATTGCCATGGAGCGAAATCAGCAATGTAAATTCATTGATTTCGTTTCCGGCATCAGCAAATGAAACAGATAATCCTGTATTGGCAGAAACCTTAGATAGCCCTGTTTCGGGTGATAATGGTGAGAATAGTGATTTGGTAATTGAGGATATTGTTACAGGTTCTTGTGGCGAAAATGTGTCGTTTACGCTTGATACCACAACAGGTAAGCTTGTTATCAGTGGCACGGGGGACATGGAATATTCATCTACATTGCCTCCGTATAGTGAATACGGTGATTACATTACCTCTGTTGTTGTGGAGAATGGTGTAACAAAAATTGGTAATAACGCTTTTCAAAGTTTTAAAAAGTTGGCTAAAGTACAGGTTTCAGACACTGTTACCGAAATAGACGATAAAGCTTTCTATGGGTGTGAGTTGTTGGAAGAAGCTGTTATTCCAAAAAGTGTTACCACTATTGGCGAAGGTGTATTCTGGAATTGTTATAAGTTACATACGGTAAATATTCAAGGAAAAATCAAGAAAATTACAGAAAATATGTTTTATAACTGTAAATCGCTAACCAACGTTAATATACCGGTAAGTGTAACCTATATTGATGAAAATGCTTTTAATGGAACGGCATTGACTGAGATTACAATTCCCGGAAGTGTCAAGATGATTGATTCACGTGCTTTTTACAACTGCGATAGTCTTCAAAACGTAGTTATTGAGGAAGGTGTTGAGGAAATCGGAGGGAGTGCCTTTGCCAATTGTTCAGCTCTTACTACTGTAAGGATTCCGTCTACAGTTACGTCAATCGGTAGTGAAGCGTTTAGCGGTACTCCTTTTATTGAGTCCTACACTGATGAATTTGTAATTCTGGAGAATAATGCGCTATATAAATATAACGGCTCAGATACTAATGTTACTGTGCCCAATGGTATTGTTTCTGTCGCGTCAGGTGCTTTTAGCGGAAACACAAAGATAGAATCAGTATTATTTCCTGAGAGTGTTTTGACGATTAATGGTGCCTTCAAAGAATGTACATCATTGAAGAACGTAAGTTTGCCTCAGAATATAGAAACTATTGGTGATTCTGCTTTCTATGGTTGTACTAAACTTGAATCTATTGTTATTCCAGACAGCGTAACAGAATTAGGTTCGGAAAGTTTTTACGGATGTATTTCGCTCAAAAATGTTACTATGTCTAAGAATGTAATGTTTGTCGGAGAAGATGCTTTTGAAAAAACGCCTTATCTGGAAAACTATCCGAACGATTTGGTTATATTCGGAAGAGCGCTATACAAATATAAAGGTGCAGTTGAAGAGGTTGTAATTCCTGAAAATGTGACAAGCATAAGTGCATTTGCTTTTTTCGAGCACCGAGAGTTAAAAAATGTTGAAATACCAAGCGGTGTAATTTCAATAGGCAAGGGTGCATTCCTTGTGTGTCCGGCAATGACAAAAATTATTATTCCTGAAACCGTTACGGAAATAGGCGACTATGCTTTAGGCTATAATCTAAACAATGGTTCGTCAGGGTTGTATACAAAAGGTAAGTTGAAAATAATTGGTAGCATTGGGTCTGTAGCTGAAGAATATGCCATAGGAAACGGATTTACCTTTGCTTCTGCCGAGAAGTTAATGGGTGACTGTGGCGAGAACCTTGTTTGGTCACTCGATGCTAAAACGGGGGAGTTGGTAATCTCAGGTACAGGTGACATGTTCGATTACGACTATAATAATCATTCGCCGTTCTATGATAATTCCGAACTGATAGAATCTGTAGTTATTAAAGATGGTGTTTCTTCTGTTGGAGATTATTCATTTTATTCTTGCAAAAATCTTTCGGATATCGAGTTTCCCGAAAGCCTTAGCACGATAGGCAAATATGCTTTCGCGATGAGTGGTGTTTTTGGAGATATTGTTTTTTCTGAAAATATTACTCACATAGGGGCTTCCGCTTTTTATTACTGTAATGAAATAAAGAGCATAAACATTCCGAAGAATGTAACTTATATTGGCAGTAGTGCCTTTGAGTATTGTCTCTCTCTCAAAAAGATAGATGTTTCAAAAGAAAACACTAAGTATATGTCTGAGGACGGAATTTTATATAATAAGAACCAAACGAAACTTATATCTGTGCCTTGTTCTTTAGAAATAGAGGTATTAACGATTCCAGTTACGGTAAAGTCTGTGTCTCACGCAGCAGTGCGTGATAACAAATATCTCAGAACCGTTGTTTTTCCGGAGGGACTTACTGACATATCTTATTTTGCGTTTTACTCGTGTAAGGTATTGAAAAATCTTATCTTTTGCGGTGACGCCCCCTCTTTGGGTAATAATGCGTTAGATACAGAGGGAATTACTGTTTATTGCAACTTTTCGAGAATAGGTTGGACGTCGCTTAAAGATGAACTGACATCACCGAAAGACGTGACTTGGATAGACCTTGACCAATATAAGAATCTGGATACTCTGGCTCTTTCCGCTGACACAACACGGCTTGAGGTCGGTGAAAGTGTTCAGATTACAGCAGAGATAAATCCGTTGCTGTGTGTAGATTTTATATGGGCAAGCAGTAATACAGATAAGGCTATTGTTTCTCAAAATGGTCTTGTTACCGCAATAGCTCCGGGATCGTCCGTAATTACTGTCACAAGCGTGGATGGTACTTACTCCGCAGACGTTACGATAACAGTATCGGGTGATGAGTTTGTAATGCCTGATTATGAAATGATTTCTTTTGGGAATGGTGAGATTGATTACAAGAATGTCGGAACTGTGACAAGACAGATTCCCTGTGAAAAGCTGCATGGAATATATCTACTGGACGGAAAGACGCTTTCATTCTATTCTTTTATCACGGATACTTGTGACGTTGTATATGAATTTAATGGATGTATCAATGCCTATTCCGAGGGTGATCTTCTTTACGTTCTCAGCGGAACAACCTGCTATGTATATAATCTGTTGAGCAGAGAGGTAAGGTCTGTTGTTGAATTGGATGGATATAATGGAAATGCAGTTGGTGCTGATAGATTTGGGAGAATCTATATAGCGGCAACGGACAGTAAAAATTCGTCGCTGTACAAAATATTTTTATATACCTCTGAAGGCAAGTTCTTGTCTGAAATGTACGCCGATACAAAGGTTTATAATTTCAACGGATTTGACAGTACTAACGGTAATTTCTATATGGAGTCATATTATGACTTTTATTCGTGGGGGTATTCTCACCCCGGTAAAGGCTTGACAATGGGAAATGTAACAGACAACGTTATAATGGATAAAGATATATTTTCATCATTCCTTGAGGGCGGAATGATATCGCGAAATTTGGGTTGTTTGATGTATTTGTGCCAAGACTATGGTATGAGTCATCAGGATAATGCAGCGTTGCTTGGAGATAGATATTTGACAGGAGTAAGCGCTACTTACAATCAGGTGAAGATTATTGATTCAAAATCACCCTCACTTGATACATGTATGACACTTAACCGTGATGCGATAGAGTATGAATTGGAAAATAAATATTATGATACATCAAGCATCGGTGTGCGTGCTGTTTACAACGAGGTTCATAATAGCGTTATTGTATATGAGAATAATAAAACTCTTACAGAATACAATCTTGATACAGGAGAAAAGCTTTCTTCTTTAACCACGCAACATTATGTTTTTAACCTTCTTAAAATGGGCGACAGTTTGGTAATTATCGAGAAAGAGGACGACGCATATTATATTGAAATTATAAATGTAAGCGATTCCGAAGATTTATATATTATCGGCGAAAGTAACACTATGAAGGTCGGAGAATCTCAACAGCTTAAGGTAGAGAATGAGAAATATTATTCACAATCCTATATATGGTCAAGCAGTAACGACAAAATAGCTACCGTTACCGACGAAGGTAAGGTTAATGCATGGAACGCAGGCGAAGTTATTATTACCTGTAAATCAATGAATGGGAATTTGGAGGCACAGTACGCTATTACTGTTACTGCAA
>JBGVDU010000157.1:0-7570 GCA_045119555.1 Acutalibacteraceae bacterium
GCCGTTTTCGTCACGCTTAATCGTTCTTGCTGTATAAGAATCAATATCGTCAATAGCCAAATAGATATTAATATCGGTATAAAGCACAGTATCGGAAACCGTTCCGTCTGATTCGTATGCAGGATGAGTTTCAATTAATGACTGGTAATCGCTGAAATCCTGGAAATAAGATGTATCTGTGTTGGCATATTTGAAAACCGTACCGAAGTTTGCTTCGTAAACCTCGGCAATACTGCTCTTGTCTACCTGCTGAGCATAGATATTGTAATCTGTGCTTATCGAACGTGCCGAAGGCTCAACAAGCTCTGCATAAATCGAATTTATATTCTCATCATCGACAAGTGAAGTATCTTCAAAGGTTTCCTCCAATCCGGGAGTTATAACACCGTTTCCTTCGTCATCGTCTGAAGTAGTTGGTTCTCCCGGCACGAAATTATCTGAACCACGTTCGGACTTAATTACAACGTACGCACCGTAGTTCTTAATATCATCGCCGAACTTTTCAACCATATAATTCTGCAAATACGGTGACAGCTCTTTATAGTCTTGATACATCAAGCCGTTATCGCTATTTTCGGTTGCAGAAGTAATCTCGTGAATCAAAGCCGAACGGTAATAGAAATTCGCAGAGAAAAATCCGTTTTCTTCAGCTTTGTTGAGTTCAACAGCCTTTACAGCTCCGAAGCTGTCGCCTGCGGCAGTTGTGGTATCTGCTATTGAAGCTTCATTTTTTGTGTAGTTTTCCTCACCCTTGTTTTTGTAGTTAGTATTATTATTTTTGCCGATAAGCGGATAATACGAAACACCCTCGGGCGGGTCGCTTAAATCCGCACATCTGTCTATCTTAAAGGTTGTCGAAGTAATTTTGCCCAGCAATGAGCCTATATAGGTATTCGCAGCCTTTTCTGTTTCGGCCTTTATCGTTCCGTAATTAATTGCGTACTTATACTGCTTTGAACCGTTGTTATAACCAATTCCGAAAAGTCCTCCTCCGTTTACATTTTGATTCATTGCTGTATTTGCATCGGGTAACGTAATATTGCCGTAGTTTATCAAGTTAATGCTGACTGCACTGCTGTTCGAATTGAAAAGACTACCTCCTGCAATACCGCCGACTGATACAGACATATTCTTTTCTTCAAGAATATTTATATCGGCATAGTTCATGGAATTTTTCACAGAATTGTTTTCGTGAGATGTGCCTATTACACCTCCGACTCTGAGAACGTAGTTATTATTATTTCGAGTATTCTCATAAGATGTATTTCCTGTATTCTCGCCCTGTGTATTATTGTATGTCAACTCACCGTAATTCACCGAATAGTTTATACTGCTTAAGCCAGTGCTATCACCGCATATGCCTCCGATATGTATGCTGGGAGCCGCATTTTGAACAACATACGAATTAGGGTTCTCTACATTAATCTTTCCGAAATTGTAACAGCTTGATATATTTAGCGAACCACTTAGCAATGCCACAATTCCGCCTATCTGAATAGTGCCGCCGCTCTCCGTACAGTATATATCACCGTAGTTGTAGCAGTTCGTAAACGAACTCCTTGTAGTTTGTCCTATGCCGCCGATACGGCAACGGTTAACACCTGAAACATAGATATCGCCGAAATTTATGGAATTGGCTGCATTCGAGTTTCCTATTCCGCTTATTAAAAATGTGCTGTCATACATTTTCGATGTTCCGTCGAGTACAGGTGCTTTATACTCCACACCGTCAACAGTTGCCGTTGTACAGTCGGTTACAGTGATATCGCCACGGTTTTCGCTGTGGTTAATCTTTAGGATACTGCTGTAAACACCCGAAACAACCGTATTGTATGAGCCCGTAGATCTTGTAAGACAATGCTTAACGGTTATGGGAGCATTGTTGACATTATATTCGCCCGAAACTCCGCCATAGAAATTAGAGTTATTATGGAGCAAAACATTTTCAACAGTAATAGGTGCATTATTCTCGGAATCCGTAATATAACCGTACGCCAAACCTCTTATTGTAGCGGAACCTGTTATCTCGGCATTTGTTAACGTTGAC
Source organism: Acutalibacteraceae bacterium (assembly GCA_045119555.1). GTDB lineage: Bacteria > Bacillota > Clostridia > Oscillospirales > Acutalibacteraceae > RUG592. The sequence goes on from JBGVDU010000157.1 coordinate 2,048, forward strand.
GAACCGTTACTTATTAAATTTTCTGCAGATTTTATGTAGTTTTCAGCGTCGCGAAAATACACAGGTCCAACGTCCAAAACACCGCCGATTGTACCCGAAATCTCACTGCGGCCGTACCTTGCGGATTTATTGAGCTTACTAAAAATATCCTCGAAGGTACTTTCAACATCCTCCGGAATATTACAGCCCTCGTACCAGCCATGCATATAATCGTTCACATTAACATACCTGCTGGCATCGTTGTAGACATATAACCCACGAATATATACATTGCCTTTAATATAGGAATCATCGTCAATACTTACGTTACACAAATTAAGGTTGTCACCGGTTGCTTTAAGGGTTGCGGCTGATGTGTTAAAATTGGAAGCAACATAAGCAAAAGAATACACAAGCAGTGAATCACCTGTATTGCCCAGATACCCTTTAAAGGAGATATCTCCCAGGTTTGCACATTTTGTTATTGCATAATTTGTACTTCCATTGTTATTAATTTTTCCCACACCGTAAATTTCCAAATACAACAAGTCGTTTTCGGCACTTGACGTATCTATGGATATATCAGAATAATTTACCGAATGGTCTATATTTGTGTAATTGTTATTAGTAAAAAGTCCTCCGATACCCGCAATCGTCAGCTTGACTTTGCTGGCGGTGCTCTGCGTATTTGCGACAAAATCAAAATCTCCGTAGTTGTAGCAATATGAGCCGACGCCCGTACCCATCATATAAAAATTAGGATAATATGTAGAATTGCTAATGTTCGTTGTGTTTGCATCGGGGTCAAAATTGTTTTTGTCAAGGTCGACCTTAAGCTTACCGTTGTTTATCGTCGGAATAATAACACTTTCACCGTTCTCGTCCGTTTCACTGATATATGAAATATATCCCTGAGAAACACCTGCGAGAGATACTACTCTATTGGAACCGTCTTCTGTACTGTAAGTATTTCGTGCAGACGGGGCAATGCTTATTTCTCCGTCAAAATAACAGCCTGCCGAACCTGCACCGGAAATACCTGAGAACAGACCTCCGTCGGTATGAAGACTCCACGTTGTAGACCTTGTAGTAATAACACCGTCGTAAAGATAAATATTTCCGTGATTGTAGCATTTATAAGCGTACAGGTCGGAGATGCCGTGTGCTTCACTTCCGCCCACATACATATAGATATTGCCTTCATTGTAATTCAAGAAGTTATACAGCTGTCCGTTACCGGTGTTGCGTGTAGTACCCATACCGCCAATACCAACTATATGACATTTTTCTATCATGACAGAATAAATGTCACCTGCGTTATAAGCATTTGAAATACCGTCACTGCCAATACCTCTTAAATATGTGTGATAAAGCGGTGAATTATTTCCTACTATTTCTTTATCAGCATCAAGAGGCAAAGCCTGCGGCTTACCGTCATCATCAAATACGGGATTACCGTAATCGTCAAGGACTATCGGCCCATCAAAGAGTGTTCCGAAATTCGCAATTCTGCTTGCACGGTTGCTGTCATCAAGGTAATAAGATGACTGACCGCTTGGCATATGACTGACAGTTCCCGTATGACGCGAAGCTATATCACCCGTTGTTATACCGGCAATATAAGAATTGCCTCCCGTAAGAGTCCAACCGCTGCCGCTATCCGCAACTACAACAGCAGCAAATACATTGCCGTAATTTACCACATGGGTTAATCTTCCCATATATCTTTCCTGATTTGTATTACCGGCAGTCGCACCTCCAAGCAAGCCGCCCAACTGATAATTTTCACTCAGATAATTTTCATCGGGCATTTCATGATAGCCACCTATAATATTACCGCTGTTTGTGCAGTCGGTTATATAGTGGAAGTTTCCTCCTGCCATAAGACCGCCCATTTGTACGGAATATTGTTTACCCGTGCCCATTTTAACAGTAGCCGAAGAATGGACATTTGTCATCGTTACATACCCAGCACTCGCCACAACCGTCGCTGTTCTTACATTATATGCCTCCGAATTGTAAGTCCACGGCATACAGTCAGTATCACCCGAGCTGATTTCACCGCCTATAAAGTGAAGGTCGGTAATTGTGGGGAAATAGTCAGAGCTATTATTTGACGTCGCATACGGAATAAGTGCTGTATAATTAGCATGACTGGCTGTCGTTGTTGCAGGTGTGTTAATTGTAAGGTTAAGTATTGCATGACATTCCTGCAAAGCATTACCGTTTGAATCCTCACCAAAACCTGTAACGTGGCAGATAGGACAGTCTTCATCTCCGTTATGTGCCGCACCGCACAATATACCTCTAAAATATTTGTTTCGATAAACATTGATTACCTGCACCCACTTGTTACCGCTTAGAGAGTTTGTATAGAAAGTAAAATCAAGCTTAGGCTTATAAGCATTCGGTGCAATCTCGTTCATATCTATACATTTTTCAAGCTGAAAATGCTTCTGAGTATTATCATACGCATATTCACCCGATGTCGGGAAATAAACCAAATCAGCAGGCGTAGAGATAATATAGGGGTCATCCGCAGTACCTGTTCCCGTAAATCCGTACAAATGCGGATAACACCATTGGTTTTGATAGGTCGTTGTATAATTAACATTATAAGTAGCAAGATTTATTTTGAACTTAGTGCTTTCCATACCGATCATCTTTTTAAGATTGATATTGCTAAGCCCCGTAATATCGACACTGCTCTCGCTTTCACCCTCGGCATCTGTTTCAAGCTCGGTTATAAATGTACCCGTTGAGCCTTTTGCAAAAACATCCTTGTCGTAATAGCAGTTCGTAATAACTCCCGAATTTATTGCACATACAGGGTGCTGAGCAAAAGGGTCGGAGGCTTCAAGCATGCCTGCATAGTATGAATTCATAAGCGTACCGCAGTTTTCCGCAACCAAACCCGATGCACTCTTAGCGTTTGCTGACGCAATGATATTGGTATCTGCCACTGCATCGGGATCTCTGTATTCCTGTGCAATAGCATAAACGCTGTCTATAATACCGTAGTTTTTGGAAGCAATCGCCGCAGTATATGTGGAGTTGTTTCCCGTTGCATTTATGGTCGGGTGGAAAATACCGAAATTCTCAACAACCGCACCTTCTCCTACCACGCCGAAGAACGCAACTGTAACGGCTAAATAAGTCTTGTCAAAATACAAATCACGAATTTCAAAGCACTGACCGTCAAATGAGCCTGTAAAGGGATTTTCTTCATTACCGATCGGTTTAAAAAAATACTCTTCATAGCTCATTTCCGAATATTCAATATTATCTCCCAAAACAATATTGGCAGACAGATAGAATGTAATTTCGTCTTGAGAGCCGGCACCGTTTACAACCATAGAATAGTTGTAAAGCTCCTCAGCATTGCAAATCATAAGCTTATAGCCCTGCGACATATAAGACTGAGCCGTACCGATATTAAAATTCAAGCCTTCACCGCACTCGGCTCGGAAATCCGTAAAGGATATTCTCAAAGGCTCCGTATAGCCCGTGTTTTCTTTATACTCTGCATAGCCCGGCAACGGAGAAATGGCATCTTCTCCGTAATAAAGCTCATCGGCAAAAGAACAATCCTCAGCCTCAAATTCCGAGCCTGCACTGTTATCTCCGCTCAGCTCCTCCTTCGCCTCTTCCGCCATAGCCAAAAAGGGCGAGAAAAGCTCAGATAAATATATATCTGAAAATATATCGCTCGGGAGCATACCGCAGGCAATTATAAACACCAATAAAACAGCAGTCGATTTTTTTATAATCAGTTTAAGCTTTCTCATTATCTTTCCTCCGCTAAATATAAAACGGTAAAATTATCCATCTGTTTTTTTATAATGTAATTCATACAAGTTTTATTAATTTCCCCACCACGGGAGTGAATCCATTTTCCACAAGGCTGATACTCTGTTGTACTGAACACAATCAACCGTTACCATAATCTGAACCCTATCGGGTATCTGGTCATCGGGTACAATAGGGTCCTTGAAGTTACCTGTCGGTGTTATGCTTTCTATTGCATGAACCACCTCTACGTTTTCGCCTTCGCCCTCCATGATATCCTTTATATAGAACCAGCCGTCGCTTTGTACATTATTGTAAACATTATCGGCTACTTCAACCGTTGGGTACGGCTGTGGGATAATCAATGTATAGTCATCACTCGTTAATTCACCGTTTGCCGTTGTATCATTATAGGTTTCGGTAACATCCTTGAGCCAACTGCAATCCATTTTGAATCTGCAATAAGTCATCGCCTCGCCTGTGTATTCAATATCAACTCTGACGGTTTCGAATTGTTCGGGAGTCAGCTCAAGATATTTTGAAGAGCTGTCCGAATCATCAAAATTTATCGTTGCTTCCTGCTCCGTACCGTTTTCGTCCTCGTAATATACTCGAGCAATCGCATAAAACTCTTCAAGCTCAATAGTACCGTCTATCGCTTCCTGCGAAGCAAATTTTGAAAATGTATAAATACCGATTCCTGCGGCGAGCAGTACGCAGATGCACGCAGTGATTATCGTTTTCTTTTTCTTTGATACAGAAATCTTTTTCATTTTCCGCTTCCCCCTATACATTATATATGTAATCAGTCTACCTGTTCGGAATCTACACTCACCTTAAAGGTTTCAGGCTGTATTCCCAATTCTGTCGGTGTGTTGTGAGAAATATTATCAGTGCTGTTGTCTGCATCATTCTTATAAACGCTGTCGTGCTCAACCCATGATATAACAAAAAAGGTTTTGCTTTCGCCGATAGCTATATTATCCGAGTTGCTTGCAAGCTCAGCACAGGTTTCCGTGTTTTTGGAGGATACAGCACTGCTCACATCGTCAATTCCCATAGCCGCAGCCTGCGTTTGTGTTAAGCCTAAATAATTCAAAATCATAAGCGGCACACTTCCGCATTTCTTTTCATAGGCTTCCAGCTCGGTTTTATTCATAGGAATAATGATTTTTTGATAAACACTGCTGTCGGTATTGTCGTCCAGCAAAAAATCGGATAAAGAAATCGTGCACTCGCTTCTGTTTGTAACATTAATCTGCATTTTCTCGTATGTACCGTCAATCATGCTGTTTGGCTCGGAAATCTTACTTGTAGCGTAAACCGACATAGAAACCTCCGCCGAATTATCCATTGACTCACCCGCAGTAATAACCACATTATATACAGCCACACCAGAATCGTCCGTTGCGGTGTCGTTTGTGGTATATTGAGAAAGAGATAAGCCTGCACCGAAAATGCACAAAATACATAAATAAATCATTAAAAAAGAAAAATATCTGTTTTTAAATAGTTTTTTCACGACTAATTACCACCCTTATATCAAAAATGAAATTAATTGTTCAAAAAATTCAATCTAAATTTCCGATATACCTATTCATTGTAATTATACCACACAAAATTGTAAATTTCTATATAAAAATGTTATTTTAGACAAAAAGAAAAAAATTTTTTTCATAAAAACAAAAAAAAATGAACAAAAAAGCCCTGTTTTTTCACACTATAATGCACAATTTACTGTCATATCGCTCTAAT
>JBGVDU010000158.1:0-6139 GCA_045119555.1 Acutalibacteraceae bacterium
GTCAGTCAAAGAGGAAGAACAAAATCGGAAGTCTGAAACTCTGTACGCTGACAGGATTGACAGGACGGATATGGAAAATGCAATTAGTGAGGTCAAAGCTCAGATAGACTATGAACAGCTGCCTACATCCGATACGCTTGATGCGATTGTGCAAATAATGGCTTGGATATACTTAACCCCCAAAAGTGAAACTCCGATAGCAGGAGTGCTTATCGATACACCACTTGTAAAAAGCCGATTCAAAAAAATCGAGTATTCGCATATAGGGCAATTACTCGATAAGCTCAGCACAGTAAAAAGAGAGATTAAAAACAAGCAGAACTATCTGCTCACCTGTCTGTACAATGCTCCGATAGTTATTAATACCGGTAACGCATCAGAGAGTCACGAAAAGCGAAAACATTCTTTTGAAATTGATGACCTTTGTGGTTTGAGTATGTTCAACGATTAGGAGCGTGATAAAAATGTCAGATGAAGAAATTGAAAAATTTTACAAAGAAACAGCTCCGTTTATGGCTGCGGTGACAAATGCTAAAAAGGAGCTTGCATGGGGCGATGAATTAACAATATCGTGCCCCTTGTGTGGTCAAACCGTTACAGTGAGAAGGTCGAGCTATAACGGGCACGTCCATGCACAATGTGAGTGTGGAATGGCAATGTTTGAGTAAAGTCAATGAAAGGATAAATAAAAAATGAAGGTACACAACCGACCCGAATACTCTCATTTGCTCACGGAGAAGCAATGGGCAGAAAAAGGACGTGTGTTAAATCCAAATGTCAAGGGCGAAACAATGTGGACTAACCAATATTGCGGCAAGGTTTGTCAATATTTTGATGAATCCGAAACACACGAAGCCTCCTCTGAAGAGCTTACCCAATTTTGGAAACCGATAAAAGAAAAAAAGAAAGCTCGAAACAAAGCCTTGAAAAAACAAAAAATAGAACAAACCGAAAAAGAAATAGATAAATTAAAACACATCGTTGAAACCTAAGAAAATATCTTGGCTAATTTTGTAAGCTGTACTGCTTGTACTCAGGAAATTTTCGAAGCAGGAACAATAGTTATCGACACAGAAACAACCGGTCTTACAGTTGGCAAGGACGAGTTGTCGCAAATATCTATTATCGACGATATTGGAAATACGCTTTACAATCAATACATTAAACCAATCAAAGCGACCGAGTGGAAAAGTGCAGAGCGTGTTAATCACATTTCGCCTGAAATGGTTAAGGACTGCCCTAACATTTACGAGGAAATGCCGAAAATCAACGCTATTTTGCGACACGCAAAAACAGTAATCGGGTATAACACAACAGGCTTTGATGTAGAATTTCTCGAATGTTTCGGAGCAGATTTTTCAAACGTTGAGAATTTTGTAGATATAATGCTCGACTTTGCACCCATATATGGCGAGTGGTCAGAGCATTATGCAAGCTACAAGTGGCAGAAGCTTGTAACTTGTGCTAAATATTACAATTACTACTGGGGCGATGATACACCCCACGATAGCTTGGCAGATTGCCGTGCAACTTTGTATTGTTACAACGCTATTTACAAGGAGGATAAATTATGACTAACAGTAAATTTGCTCTACTACTCCGTCAATGTAGAGATAACTCAGGCTTAACCCAACAGCAGGTTGCGAAAGCATTGAATGTTGAGCGTTCGACCTATGCCTATTACGAAACCGGGACAACTCACCCAAGTTGTGATTTTGTGCTTAAAATTTCAAAAATTTATAATGTTGATTACAGATTGTTTATGGATTCATTGGGTGATTCGTGCGTTGCTGATTCTGACGATGAGTGCGATATTGATTCTTCGCTCGTAAGAAATGAAAAAATTTATAATCTTTCTCCAAAAGAACAGAATTTAATTTTAGCCTATCGAGCAATGTCAGCAGAAAAAAAGGAAAATGTGCTTAACATTGTTACATCAGCATAATGAGATTTTTTGATATGTCAAAGATGTTAAATAATTGGGTAGAGGATTACAATAAAAACACCGCTTTATGAAGAATTTGAGTAAAAAACTATTAAAACGTTTAAAATGGTGGTTTACACCGAATAAGAAATGCAGGTATTGTTGTATATTTTGTGAATACTTTGATGTCTGCCGACAAGAAGGAGGATTTACAAATGACAGATGAACTCGAAAGAAAATTAGGCAGAAATGCCCACAGATTAGCCAAGGTGTTGAAATATCAAGCCTTGGATTCCGATTCAACTATTAGAGTTCTATCCAAAGTTTTGTACTACGATGAAGTACAAATTGCTGAGGATATTCGAGATTTGTATGAATACATTTGCTTTCTTGAAGATCAAATAATACCGAAAGATGAATAGTTATAACGGAGGAAACAAAAATGGAACTTTTTATTTTGACACAGGAATCTACAATCATAAATGTCGAGAAGATTCAGTGTATCAATGTGCTCGGCGGTATAGTCGAGAACGAAAAGCACGAGGAGTTTGACGCTATTGAAATTGCCGCAATAATGGATGACAACGAGAATACAGAGATTCCGCTTGGTATTTATATTACCGAGGAGCAGGCATCGGTTGCCATGAATGAACTCACTGCCTGGCTTGGTGAAAAGAATGAGTATAACAGGGTGTTCAAAATGCCATCGCTTGAAGATGATACAAAATCGACAGAGAGTGCGGACGAAGGCTTGGAGCTTGACTACGGTTTGCAGGAGAATCGGAAATCAGACTAAGTAGGTGATTCCAATGAAAAATGATTTTGAAAAAGTGATTGATGTGTGCATACAAGCACCGAAAATCACGGCAGATGTTCTTAAAGCTGCATTGAAGGATTTCTTGGATAATAAATCCGTGAAAAAGGGAAATATCAGCTATGGAGAACTTGCACAGCGTGCCGGCGGTAAGCTCGAAGCGATTGAAGTGAACGAGGATAACATAAAATCTTTCCTTTCGGTGGCTGCAAAGTACGATGTTGATTTTGCTTTGAAACGAGATAAAAGCGTTGACCCTCCTATGTATCATGTGTTCTTCAGCACAAAGAAAACCGATAATTTTAAAAAAGCTTTTTCCGAATATGCTTACGGAGTTCAGAAAAAAAGCTCTCAAAAAACGTATCACGTCACCCGTGAGCAAATGAATGAAAACGCTAAAAATGTAGCAAAGGAATATAAAGAGCAGAACAAGGAAAAGGTACGTTCTCGCCAAAAAACACAGAATGAGGTGAGATAATATGACACCCGTACTAACGAAAGAAATGACAGAAGAGATTGAAAAAATTCTGAAAAACAGTAACCGTGCCGAGGTTCTGATTGAGCAAGGCAAGATTGTTATTGTCGAAATAAAGCGAAAAGTAAAAATCAAAGAATAAATAACAGCTAAGGCAAAGGCTTTAGTATGTCCAATGGGACTGTGAGTTATCAACGCTCATAGTCCCATTTTTTATTTGTAAATTACGATGAAGCAAGGTGATACTCTTTGGATTCGGAACAAGTGAAAAAAGTTTTGATAAAAGCTATTCCGATAGCAATCCCTTTCTACTTCGGCGATAAGGGAAGTGAAATATGGCGAGCGTTGCCTGAAAACTCCGATACGATTGATAAAGTTATGCAGTTACTTGAGAATCTCGCAAATTTTACTCAAAATCCCGTGCCGAGTTTGCATACACAAGATTTGTTGGTCGGTGCAGTTGTTGCGGCAGCTCTTAATGCGTATTTGTACTATCGCCAAAAAAATGCAAAAAAATACCGCAAAGGCAAAGAGTACGGTGATGCACGTTGGGGTGATGCCAATGACATTAAACCGTACACAGACAGAAAAAACTTTGATAACAATGTGATACTGACGGATACCGAAATGTTGACAATGGGAAAACCGTCAAGACCGAAGTATGGACGAAACAAGAACATCCTTGTCATCGGCGGTTCAGGCTCGGGTAAAACTCGCTTCTTTGTTAAGCCGAACCTTATGCAAATGCACTCAAGCTATGTAGTAACCGACCCGAAAGGCACTGTTCTTATCGAATGTGGAAAAATGCTCCAAAAGGGCAGAAAAACAAACCGTAAGGATAAGTACGGTAATGATATTTACGAGCCATATAAAATCAAGGTGTTTAACACGGTCGACTTTGAAAAGTCAATGCACTATAACCCTTTCGCTTATATCCGTGAAAAGACCCGTGAGCAGGATATTTTAAAATTTGTTGAGGTGCTCATAAAAAATACATCGGGTTCGGGAGAACAAAAAGGCGAGGATTTTTGGGTGAAAGCCGAAAGATTGCTCTACACGGCATACATAGCAATGATTTTTTGCCTCTCCCCTCCAGATGAACGCAATTTTGAAACACTTATTGATATGATTAACAACTCCGAGTGCCGTGAAGACGATGAGGAGTTTAAGAACGCAATCGACTGGCAGTTTGAAGCTGTTGAAAAGTGGATTGATAACGATATCAAGGATACAGACGTTGAAATTATTAATAAATTTGATGGTATTCAACTCTGTGAGCCTAACGAAGAACAAAAGCGTATAGGAAAATTTGCCGTTAAGCAGTACAAGGCTTACAAGCTTGCTGCCGGTAAGACAGCGAAATCTATTTTGATTTCCTGTTCGGCAAGACTTTCTGTATTTGCCATAGATTCAATTTTGGAAATAACAAGATATGACGAAATGGAGCTTGATAAAATCGGCGATGAGCTTACGGCACTTTTCGTTATTGTTCCGGACACAGATGCAACCTTTAATTTTTTGGTGTCAATAATGTACACCCAAATGTTTAACCTGCTCTGTACGAAAGCGGACAACAACCCAGATGGCAGTGGTAGGCTGAAATATCACGTGCGTTGTCTGCTCGATGAATTTGCAAATATCGGATTAATCCCCGAGTTTGAAAAACTCATAGCTACAATCCGTAGCCGTGAGATAAGTGCAAGCATTATCCTGCAATCGAAATCACAGCTGAAGTCGATTTACAAGGATAATGCCGACACAATCGAAGGTAACTGCGACACCACGTTATTCCTCGGCGGTAAAGAAGAGTCCACGTTAAAAGGAATTTCAGAGATGTTAGATAAGGAGACGATTGATGACTATGATACTTCCGAGAGTAGAGGACAGTCGCAGTCTACCAGTGTTAATCATAAAAAACTTGGAAGGGAGTTGATGACCAGGGGCGAGTTGAGCATAATGGACGGCGGTAAATGTATCCTTATGCTTCGTGGTGTGCGTCCGTTTTTCTCAAATAAGTATGACATTGAACAACACAAAAATTATTACAGGCTAAAAGACTATGATAACAAGAATATGTTTGATGTTGCCGCTTACGTTCGCAGCCGCCGTGAGCGTAAAAAGCAGTTACATAAAAACGATGTTGTCACGGTTTATAAAGTCTGAATCTAAGGAGGATAAAAAAATGAACAAGAAAAATGAAAGAACGATTAAGACGATTAATCGCAGCCGCAAGGCTAAAAAGGTAATTGCCGTGCTAACAATGGCAGCTTGCTTTACAGCCTTTGCTACACTTGGAGCAAGTGCAATGGTTGTGCCTGTTGTTACAGCTGATTTTTCGAGTTCGGCACAGGATGCGTTGAAACAAGTAGTAACACTTATCGGTGGCGGTCTTGGTGCTTGGGGTGTAGTCAATCTGCTCGAAGGCTACGGTAATGATAATCCCGGTGCTAAATCACAAGGTATAAAGCAGACTGTAGCCGGTGTTGGACTTGTTATTGTAGGTCAGACCCTTGTTCCTGCTATTTTTTCGACCTAAAGCAAAACAGCAATATAACGGAGCAGATAATTTTATCTTAATCTGCTCCGTTGAAAGGAGATGAGATAGTTGTGGATAAATTTTACTCGTTTTATGCCCGTAGTTGTAGCACTTGCCGGTTTAGGTAACACCATTAACAGTGTGTTTCAAGACATCGTAGACAGTATCGAAAACAAGATTAAGGAGATACTGGTTACCGGCATAATCAATGGAGTTGAATTAATAATCTCTCTTTTATCAGAGGGTTTGAATTCAGGTTCAACATCGGGAATATCAAGTTTTGTGAAAGATTATTTAATATCACGTCCCGACCGCTTGAATGCAAGTGTATGGAGTAATGTAATATCAATAAGCGAGCTGGTAATAGTTCCGATAGCTACAACTATTGTT
>JBGVDU010000159.1:0-1167 GCA_045119555.1 Acutalibacteraceae bacterium
GAGAGTGCTGTGTTTAGCTTTTTTGAAGGTTGTTTATCCTTATGAGGTTGAAAACGGAAAGTCTTTACCAGAGGATAAGGCAATGATAGTTTGCAGTAATCATGTAAGCAATATTGACCCTGTTGTTATCAATGCCACACAAAATCGACTGATTCATTTTATGGCTAAGAAGGAGCTCTTTAAGAATAAATTTTTCGGTAAGATTATTTCACGCTTCGGTGCTTTTCCTGTAAACAGGGGAAATGACGGCGGCAAGGCGTTGGGTATGGCGGAGGAGCTGCTAAACGATGACAACTGTGTCGGAATTTTTATCGAGGGTACTCGTTCAAAGACGGGAAAGCTCGGCAGACCGCACACGGGAGTAATATTAATGGCATATGCGACAAATACGCCGATTCTGCCCTGTTGCATAACGGGCAAGACAGGTTTTGTAAAGCCATTTCGTAAGACGAAAATCTATTACGGCGAGCCTGTTACTTGTGAAGAGCTCGGTGTAAAAGAGGGTACAATGCCCGAATATCGTGAAGCCGCAAAAAAATTGATGGAAATAATAGCCGCTCTCAGAGAAAAGCAAAGAGCAGATTTTGATCGTAAGGGATGATGCTATGAATATTACAGTAGCCAAAAGTGCTGGCTTTTGCTTCGGTGTGAACAGGGCTGTGAGTATAGTTAAGGATCTGGTGAGTGAGGGTACGAAGGTAAGCACGCTGGGACCGATTATTCACAATAAAAGAGTTGTCAGCGTGCTTGAAAGCTCGGGTGTTACAACTGTTGATGAGCATACTCAAGCGGAGAAGAGCAGAACTCTTGTTATTCGTTCTCACGGCGTGCCCGAGGAGGTATATCAATATCTCAAGGATAATGATATAAATTATGTGGATGCAACTTGTCCGTTTGTTTCTAAAATTCACAAGACTGTTTCCGAGCAATCCTCGCAGGGAAAGACGATACTTATCGCAGGCGATAGAGATCATCCCGAGGTGAGAGGTATTATCGGCTTTTGCAAAACGACTGCCTACACCTTTCAAAACGAGGAAGATTTAAAAAATTTGGCAATTAATTTTCCTTTTTTGAAAAATGCCCCTGTTTGTGTTGTTGCACAAACAACTTTTGACGTAGAAGAATGGAAAAAATGTTTAAAAACATTGAAAAAAGTATATACAAATT
>JBGVDU010000160.1:0-3332 GCA_045119555.1 Acutalibacteraceae bacterium
TCCTACAAGTATCCTCCCAATTACGCATCCACTCGCCGTCACCCCAGCCGTAAGAGCCGAAGAGAGCGATTTTCTTACCGCTAAGCTTACTCTCGCATTCGTTGAACATCGGCTCAAACTCGGAATCCTCGAGCTGTTCACTGCCCATAGACGGACAACCGAAGGCTACCGCATCAAATTCGTCCATTTGAGAAGGCGAAAACTCGCTTGCCGTAAAAACAGAAACCTCTGCCCCTGCTTCCCTTGCACCCTCAGCAACCTTTGTTGCCATACTTTCCGTATTACCTGTACCGCTCCAATATACAACTGCTACTTTACTCATATTTTTACTCCCTTTCATCAAACAATTTTGAAATTGTTTTTAATTAAAAATTTATTTTCAAACCGCTATCTGAATTATATGTAAACACTGTTTATCAAATAACGGCTCGTAACCGATTATACTTTTATTATTAGTCTAAACTAACTATGTCATAAAAATCAAACTGCCGCCTGTGTCTTGCTCATTTCCTCAAACAAATTGCTCAAGGCCGTTGCACTGCTGCTGTGACAGCATGCGATCGGGATATTATTCTTCTTTGCTTCCTGCGAAGCACTTAATACCATTTTATGCGACACCGTATTGGTAAAAAGAATCATCAAATCGGGCGAGCCGATTTTCTTTTTTATAGCACCGCTTTCCTTAGTAAAAACCTTGGCCTTATAGCCAAAGCTTTTACAAATAGTATTATATTTATTTTCCATGCGTTCATTTCCGCCGACTATTACAACACTCATCTTTTCCTCCTTGTATTAAGTTAGTTTTTACTAACTTATACTCTTTAAAAATTGCGGATCTTCGCCGCATAGACATATTTATGTATCAAATTCACAGGTTAGAACACACTAACCGTGATTATAATACTATATCTTCTATTATTTGTCAAGTGCTTTTTTAAAATTATAGGGGACGTAGTCGCAATGCTGATAAACCAACCGCATTGCCACCCGTCCCCATTTAACAAAAATCAAATTTCAATTTTAAAAAGACTTGCCGCATTTCTCCACATAATGTCTTCGTACTCTTCGTTTGAAACCATATTCTTAAATTCATTAAAATACTCTTGATAAAGACTTCTGTCGCCCATGCGGTTGTGTAGATAGGTATCTTTTCCGTCAATCGGATTATCACTGCCGAAAAGCACCTTTTTTGATGAAGCTTTTTTAACTAATTCAACCGTACTTTGCACGGGAACCCATGTTGTATCTCCGTAAAGATTTGGCAAACGGCAGGCAAACTCTATTGCTTCCTTATTATCTGTGCCAAGTCCCATGTGTGCCATGATAAATTTGATATCGGGATTTTTCTTTGCGGCATTATAAACTGTTCTTGGGGAATCCTTCTCGCCGTTGCCTGTGTGTATTATAACGGGCAAATCAAACTCCCTTGAAAGCTGTAAAAACGGTTCAAATCTTTCACTGTCAACAGCTGTGTTGCTGTGGTATGCGTGAAGCTTTATCGCTTTGATTATATCAGAATTTTCGGAGATTGCACGTTTTAAAGCTTCTGTAACACTCTCCGTATAAGGCTTCACCCACACGGCAACGCCTATTTTGTTTGGATATTTTCTTGCGAGCTGTAAGCATTCGTCCAAGCATTCAAGCTGTGTAACCTGTTCTTCTTTGGGAATTTCGTTTAATTCATGGTCAAACTCCACTCCCGACACCGAAGAAACAATCGCATAGTCAATCCCGTATTCATTCATTGAATAAATAACATCCTCACCCTTGAGTTCACAGTCGAGAAATGAACCTATGTGCACATGAGAATCAATAATCATAAATTATACCTCTTATTTATAAACGTAGATTAATTTTAGAATTAATTGTTCATTGCGATTATTTTGCAAAGCCTCTCAATTTTAAATATTGATACAAAAGCTCAACCGCTGCATCTATTCCAAGCACACTGCTATCCAGAGTGATATTATGTGAAGTGGCTTCTCCCCACTTTTTGTTGACGGAATGGAGATTATAAAATGAAGAACGCTTCTTGTCTGTTCTGAGAATCAAATCCCTTGCTTTTTCCTTGGAAAGATTCTCACTCTTCATAACTCTTGCAATTTTCGCATCCATATCCGCATGAATAAATACAGATACAAGATTCGGGCAATCGCTCAAAATACTGTCGGCACAACGACCGATAATCACACAAGACTCCTCTTCAGCAAGCTTTTTGACAGTATCAACTTGAGCATGGTAAATCTTTTGATTTATAGGTACCTCTGCAAAGGACATGGGATAAGCGTCCATTGCAAGAGAAAAAATCAAGCTTTTCGTTGGCATTTCATCGTAATATTCAACAAGATGCTCTGCCATACCGCTATCCTTTGCGATTTTCGCAATAAGCTCTTTATCATACAGCTTTACGCCAAGCTTATAAGCAAGCTTTCTGCCAATCTCGTGACCGCCGCTTCCGAACTGTCTGCTTATGGAAACAACAAATTTATCACTCATATTAAATGCCCCCAAATCCAATAGATTTATCACTATACATTTTAACATTATATTTTATAATTATCAAGTGCTTTTTGTCAGATTTTCACTAATTTTATTTTTGCATTTCTGCACCATGAGATAACAAGCATTATTAATTATTATAGAATTATTCAAATAAGTTTATCCGTAATAAAAGCAACTTTAAAGAAAATAATTCATAAAAATGCAAGCGAAAAAACCGACGGAGAATTAACCCCCGTCGGTTTTTTGTTTCGTGATTCAAATGTATTGAGATTACTCTTTTACCTCATCGGCACCTTCGCCTGCCAATACCATTTGAATACCCTGATTAATCTTTTCGTACTCTGCCTGAATTGTCTTTAAATATTCCTGACCGAGTGGCTCAAGATGATAGTACTTACGAAGTCTTTTACCTACAATTTCCATTCTGTCGGAAATTACGCCTTTTTCGATAAGACGATAAAGTGTAGGATACAAAGAACCCTCCGGCATAACAAACTGCTCGCCGCTTCTCACTTTAAGCTCCTGAGCAATCTGGTAACCGTACATATCCTCTTTATCCAAAAGATAAAGAATCAACAATTCGGACGTACCCTTTTTTAAATTTTCTGAAATACCCATAGTTTTTCTTCCTTTGCAAATAATGTACATATTTAGTATATATCAAAATACCGAAGGCTGTCAATGGATTTGTGAAAAAATATCAAAAATAATAAAAAAATGTCAATCATTGAAAGACGAATTTATATCTTATTTTAACCAAATCCCTATATAAACATCAAAAAAGAAAATTAAGATAATATAAAAACTATCTATAATATTATAATAAATCA
>JBGVDU010000161.1:0-5298 GCA_045119555.1 Acutalibacteraceae bacterium
ACGGTAAAACAATATTATCTAAACAGTTCGGTGATAAAATGAAGGTATTATGCGATAAAAAATCAAAGGCATACTTCTTTAAAATAGGCATAGGAGCCTTTCCGGATGTAAAAAAAATGAGAGAAAGACAAAGCTTTTTAAAAGAAAAATACAAAAGCGATTTAGGCGTTGTTGAATATATGTTAATTTGTGGTGACATAAGAGCTTATATTTTCACAAAAGAGTTGCATCACCAATAAGGCGTAACAGTAAAAGTTTTGGAAATTATGCAGTCGGGTGGTAATAATGAGTTCGTATCATCATTATTGGAAAGTGCGTTTGCGAAGACATTTTCCTATTGTCCAGAGTTCAGAATAAGTTAAGCCTTTGACACGTTTGTGGAGTGAACGGAAAATCGGAAAAGAAATTCGACCTATACCGTCGGGCATGTGGAATATGTAGTGCTAATTGAGAAAAATAACAGCATTACATTGATTGGTGATTTTATAAAGGATAAAACAATATTTATGATTCACAAAAATCCGTTATAACTCAAATGTTTGATATGATTTAAAATACAAGTTATATGGAGCTCTTGATGTCGGCGTCAAGATAAAATATACAATAACAAAAAGAAGTGATAAAAAAAATGAAATACCCTGTTTTATTGGTGCACGGAATGGGCTTTCGTGACAGTAATATTATTAATTATTGGGGCAGAATTCCCAAGGCACTTGAACAGCTTGGTTGTAAAATATTTTACGGAAATCAAGACGGTAACGGTGCAATAGAATCAAACGGTCAATTTTTAAAACAGCGTATCGAAGAAATTATGTCCGAAAATGAATTTGAAAAGATAAATATCATAGCACATTCAAAGGGCGGTCTTGATGCCAGATACGCCATGTCTACTCTTGGCATGGGAAAGTATGTGGCATCATTAACCACAATAAGCACACCGCATAACGGCTCTGTTACTGTTGATAAGCTGCTTCAATTTCCTGATTTTTTGGTTAAAACAGTGGGAAAATGTACAGATTTGGTGCTTAGACTGCGTGGCGATAAAAATCCTGATTCATACAAGGTTTTCCACGAGCTGTCTACCGAACAGGCTAAGAGTTTCAACGAAAGTAACCCGAATTATACAGATACATATTATCAAAGCTATGCGTTTGTTATGGAGAATCCATTGAGCGATATATTTTTATGCTTTACTAATTTTGTTGTCGGACTGATTGAGGGGCAGAATGACGGTTTTCTTACGCCCGATTCCGTAAAATGGGGAGAGTTTAAAGGGATCGTTCAGAGCAATTCACGCAGGGGAATATCTCATTGTGATGAGGTTGATATGCGACGCAGATGCCTCACCAAGAAACAGGGAAGTAATGTGTCGGATATAATTGATTTGTATAAAAATATAGCAACAGAGCTTGCGGAAAAGGGTTTTTAATTTAAAATTTATCGTTAGAATAGTAAAAATACGCAATTTAGATAATCAGAAATAAAAATCTAAAATTATAAATTTTTGCAAAATTTAACGATATATTCATTGATTTTATTATAAACTTTTGCTATAATTAATTCGATGTAATTTAAAAAATTGGAGGTGTTGCTATGGACAAAAAAGCAATGAACAAGTTGAGCTACGGTCTGTTTGTTTTGACCGCAAAGAAGGGCGGCAAGGATAACGGTTGTATTATCAATACCGTTCAGCAGGTGACTTCCGAGCCTAACCGAATCAGCATTGCTGTTAATAAGGCGAACTATACACATGATATGGTTATGGAAACGGGGGAATTTACTGTTTCCGTTATCAGTGAGCAGGCTGATTTCGAGTTGTTTAAACGTTTTGGTTTTCAGTCGGGAAAAACAGCAGACAAGTTTTTCGATTTTACCGATTTTGAAACAGGTGAAAACGGAATCAGATATATTACACAGGGTACAAATTCCTATATTTCAGCTAAGGTTGAGCAGACAGTTGATTTAGGTTCACATACACTCTTCATTGCCGAAGTAACGGATATGAAGGTTTTGAACAATGTAGCTTCCGCTACTTACAGCTACTATCATTCTAATATTAAACCAAAGCCGAAGGAAGTAGGAAAAATAGAGGATGGTCAAGTTATCTGGAGATGTACAATCTGCGGATATGAATATGTAGGAGAGGAGTTGCCTGCGGATTTTATTTGTCCGTTATGCAAGCACCCCGCTTCGGATTTTGAAAAAATAGTAAAAGCAAAGGAGAATACGACTATGGCAACAAACAAATATGCAGGAACAAAAACAGAGAAAAACTTATGGGAGGCTTTCGCAGGCGAATCCCAGGCAAGAAATAAATATACATACTTTGCGTCTGTTGCAAAGAAAGCAGGCTACGAGCAGATTGCAGAGCTTTTCTTAAAGACAGCCGAAAATGAGAAGGAGCACGCAAAGCTTTGGTTTAAGGCTTTGGGCGAGCTTGGCGACACACCTACAAATCTTCTCCACGCAGCAGAGGGTGAAAATGCCGAGTGGACAGATATGTATGAGAGAATGGCTAAGGATGCTGAGGAAGAGGGCTTTACAGAGTTGGCGGCTCAGTTCAGAGGCGTTGCCGCAATCGAGAAAATGCACGAGGAAAGATACAGAGCATTGCTCCATAATGTTGAAGCAATGGAGGTTTTCAAAAAGAGTGGCGTAACAATGTGGGAATGCCGTAATTGCGGTCATGTAGTTGTAGGCTTGGAAGCACCGCAGGTATGTCCTGTATGTAATCATCCGCAGAGCTATTTCGAGGTTCGCAAGGAGAATTACTGATATTAGTTTTTAGAAATAAATATTTAAGATAAAACAAATGAGCCGTGTAGGTGCGGCTCATTTTGTTGTATGAGGAATGAGGAATAATTTATGGTTGGTCAAGCAAAAAAATTAGTAAAATTCCTTGATGGAGCGGATAAAAGGTTTATTATTCCTGTTTATCAACGTAACTATGATTGGAAAATAGAAAACTGTAAGAGATTATATGATGACTTAAAGAAAGTAAAAAAGGAAGAGAGAGAATCGCACTTTTTTGGAAGTATTGTTTCTGTAGTTAATACTAGGGGAGCTTCAGAAGAAAAACTTATTATTGATGGTCAACAGAGAATAACTACGGTTTCATTATTGTTACTTGCTCTTGTAAACTTGTTAAAAAATGAGGTATTGGTGGATGAATATGGTAATTTAAGCAGAAAGATTGAGAATAATTACTTAGTTGATGAATATCAGCCAGTAGAAAAAAAGGTAAAACTAAAACCTATTAAGGATGACCAAGAGGCTTTTTTGAAATTGTTTGAAGATGTTGATGACTATGACAAAACATCAAATGTTACTCAAAACTACTTCTACTTTTATAATCGTATTCAAATGGAGTTAGAAAAAGGAATAGGATTGACTGCTGATGATTTATATAATGCTATTTGCACATTGGAAATAATTGATATTTCGCTTGACCCTCAAAAAGATGATGCACAACTGATCTTTGAAAGTCTTAATTCAACAGGTCTTGGGCTTGGTGATGGTGATAAGATTCGTAATTTTATTCTTATGGGACTCGACTCGAGATGTCAGGAAGATTATTACTATCGTTATTGGAACGTGATAGAAAAAAGTACGGATTATGCAGTTGACGATTTTATATGGAATTATTTGACGGTTAAAAACGGAAAAGCACCTATCAAAAAGACTGTATATAGTGTTTTTCGAGAATATGCGGAGAAATATCGAAATAATGCACTTGATCTGCTGAAAGATCTGACAAGATATGCAAAGTATTATCGTGCAATAAAACATGCTGATACAGGTTTTATTGATATAAACTTAGTATTATCTCGTATTAATGTTTTGGATATGAGCGTATTAATACCCTATTTTCTCGCTTTGTTTGACTATAAAGATTCTGTAGAAATGTCCACTAAAGAAATATGTGAGGTTTTACAAACAATTGAAATTTATATTTTTAGACGCCTGATGTGTTCTGTTCCTACTAATTCACTTAATAAAATATTTGTTCAGCTTCATAGAGAATGTCTGCGTTTAAAGAATGAAGAAATCAATTATGCTGAGGTGTTAAAGTATGTACTGATAAGCAAAGGGACATCAGCGAGACTACCGAGGGATAATGAATTTTTAAAAAGTGTGGAAGAGAAAGATGTTTATTCAATGCAATCAAAAAATAAAATATACCTTTTTGACAGATTGGAAAATGAAGATACTGTTGAGCGTAATAGTGTAATTGAAAATATGAAGATGGGTATATATACTGTTGAACACATTATGCCGCAAAAGCTTTCTAATATATGGAAACAGGAACTTGGGAATGATTATCAACGAGTTTATGACACATGGTTAAACAGACTTGCTAATTTAACTCTTACTGGTTATAATTCACAGTATCAAAATCGCCCTTTCTTAGATAAACGTGATACTAAAGATGGTTTCAAAGAAAGTCATTTGCATCTTAACGTATTTGTAGCAAATTGTAATAAATGGACAGAGGAAGAACTACTTAGACGTAATGAAGAACTTAAAAATCTTTGTATAAAACTTTGGCCATATCCCGAGACCCATTTTAAGCCCGAAGAGGCAATTAATGAAACTCACTCGCTTGATGAGGATTATGATTTTAAAGGAAAATATTTAAATTCTTTTATTTTCATGGATACACCTTACGTTGCAGAATCGTGGGTTGATATGTATAAGCAAGTGGTAAAACTTTTATTGGAGATAGATGGAACGATTATCTATAGGTTAGCTAAAAGTGAGAATCGTACAGGTTTAGATTATCACTTTTCATGCAAAGAATTAGATGGATATATTGAAGTAGGGAATAAGTTGTTTCTTAACACGGCGACAAATACCATGAGTAAAATAAATTGTTTAAAAAGATTATTTGAGGAATATCAAATAGATGGATCCGAGTTGGTTTTAGAAATTCAAAATGAACAGTAAATTTATGAAGATATTAATGGAGTCAAAATTCGTAGCATTAATTGATGGGATTTTGTTCTTGAGTTAGTAATATACAAATTTCTGTGGGAAGGAGCGTAATATATGAAAAAAATCCCCGCAATATTTACAATGTTTTTTCCTTACTTCTTTGTGTTAATAATCTACATAGTTGTAAAATGCTTCCCTGCGTTGTTTGAAAGCATAAGTACAAATTCCTTAATTGTTTTTGCAGTTGTGTCATTTTTAGTTTCGGGATTGTTTGTTATTACGTCAGTTATTACAGCTGTAAAAATGGTTTTTAAATGGGAGGCAAAAAAAGCTTTGCTTTATAATTTAGCGGTAAAGGTCATT
>JBGVDU010000162.1:0-4821 GCA_045119555.1 Acutalibacteraceae bacterium
ATAAAACGGCTGAGCTCGATTCTCAATCCTACCACATGGTGCTTTTGTGCAAAAACATGATAGGATATCAAAACCTCATAAAAATGGTTTCCCTCGCTTGGACAGAGGGTTTTTACAGAAAGCCGAGAATTGATGACTCTCTTTTGGAAAAGTATCACGACGGTTTGATTTGTCTTTCTGCGTGTCTGGCAGGTGAAATTCCTCGCTCTGTTCTTGCAAACGATATTGACGGTGCTTACGAAAAGGCACGTTATTATAATCGCCTTTTCGGTGAGGGAAATTTCTATCTTGAGCTTCAAAACCATTTTATTAAGGAACAGGCGGTTGTTAATAATGCCTTGATTAAAATGTCGGGGGATTTGAATATTCCGCTCGTTGCCACAAACGACTGTCATTATGTTGATAAAAAGGACGCCGAAACGCATAACATTCTTATGTGTATCCAAACAGGTCATACGATAAACGATAACGACCGAATGGAGTTCCCAACTGATGAATTTTACATAAAAACCGAGGACGAGATGCGTTCGCTATTCCCGAATACGCCGCAGGCGATTGAAAATACTCAGCTTGTTGCCGATATGTGTAATGTAGAGTTCGAGTTTGGCAATACTAAGCTTCCGCATTTTGAAGTTCCGAACAATGAGGATCATTTTGTCTATTTCAAACGTAAGTGTTATGAGGGTCTGTATAATCATTACGGCGAAAATCCCGATAAATCCTTGATTGAAAGACTCGAGTACGAGCTTGATGTGGTTAATAAAATGGGTTACGTTGACTATTATCTTATAGTTAATGACTTCATTCAGTACGCAAAGTCACAGGGGATTCCCGTAGGGCCGGGAAGAGGCTCGGGTGCAGGCAGCTTGGCGGCTTATTGCATAGGAATAACAGGTATTGACCCGATAAAATATAACCTGATTTTTGAACGCTTCTTAAACCCCGAAAGAGTCAGCATGCCCGATTTCGACGTTGATTTCTGTAAGGACAGGCGGCAGGAGGTTATCGACTACGTTGTAAGAAAGTACGGCTCCGACCACGTTGCACAGATTATCGCCTTCGGCACTATGGCGGCAAGAGGTGCAATCAGAGATGTAGGACGTGTGCTCGATATCCCTTACGGCACGGTTGATTCTGTTGCCAAGCTTGTTCCGAATGACTTGGGTATAACAATAGATAAGGCACTTAAAATTTCAAGCGACCTTAAAAATCTATACGATACCGACCCTCAGACAAAGCGTTTGATTGATATGGCGAGGAATATTGAGGGTATGCCTCGTCATGCGACTACTCATGCGGCAGGTGTGGTTATCACGAGAGATCCCGTTGATACCTACGTTCCGCTTGCCAAAAACGATGAAGCGGTTGTAACTCAGTACACAATGACCCGCCTTGAACAGCTTGGCTTGCTTAAAATGGATTTCCTCGGACTTCGCAATCTCACCGTTTTGAACGATGCGAAAATTATGATTTCGGAAAATCACCCCGATTTTTCCGAAAGCGAAATATCCTATGACGACAAAGACGTTTTTCAAATGATTTCCTCGGGCAATACGGACGGTGTTTTCCAATTTGAATCGGCAGGAATGAAAAACGTAATAATGCAGCTGAAGCCGGAAAACATAGAAGATTTGATAGCCGTTATTTCGCTTTATCGTCCCGGTCCTATGGATTCAATTCCAAAGTATATCGAAAACAGGCATAATCCCGATAAAATAAAATATCGCCATCCGCTTTTAAAAAATATTCTTGACGTAACGTACGGCTGTATTGTGTATCAGGAACAAGTTATGCAAATTTTCAGAACGCTTGCGGGTTATTCGCTCGGCCGTGCCGATATAGTTCGCCGTGCGATGTCCAAAAAGAAAAAGGACGTTATGGAAAAGGAGCGTCAAATTTTCATTCACGGTTTAGTTAATGAAAACGGAGAAATCGAGGTTGACGGCTGTATTCGCAGAAGTGTAGATGAAAAAACCGCACAGGATATATTCGGCGAAATGGAAAGCTTTGCTTCCTACGCATTCAATAAATCCCATGCGGCGGCTTATGCTACTGTTTCTTATATGACGGCATGGTATAAATACCATTATCCGAAGGAATATATGGCGGCTCTGCTCACAAGTCTTTTGGAAAGCTCGGGCAGACTTCCCGTTTATACGGCAGAGTGCACACGGCTTGGCATCAAGGTTTTGCCGCCGCATGTAAATATAAGTAATTACGGCTTTACCGTTCACGGGGAAAATATTCTTTTCGGATTGATGGCGATTAAAAATCTCGGCTCGGCGGTGATTAAAGAAATTGTTGCCGAGAGGGAAAAGGGAAAATTTATAAGCTTTTACGATTTTTGCAACAGAATGTACGGCAAGGGGCTTAATATAAGAGCTGTCGAAAGCCTTGTAAAGTGCGGTGCATTGGATAACCTCGGCGGCAACAGGCGGCAGATGCTCGCAGGTGCACGTCAGCTTATGGACGGCATTGAGCTTGAAAAACGCTATAATATTGAGGGACAGCTGTCGTTTTTTGAGGGCGATACAAAAGCGGACAGCCTGGCATTTGATTTGCCCAAGCTGAGCGAATTTCCTATTCATGATATTTTAGCTATGGAAAAGGAAATGGCGGGCATGTATCTGTCGGGTCATCCGCTTACCGAATATGAGCCTTACATAAAATCCGTTAAATGCGATAAAATTGCCGATATTATAGACAACAGTGCACAGTACGAAGGCAAAAAGGTTCGTGTAATCGCACTTGTTGATAAAGTGAGAACAAAAACCACAAAGAGCAATACAGTTATGGCATTCGTCACGATTGAGGATATCACAGGCGGTATGGAAATGCTTGTATTTCCGCAGACGCTGTCTGAGTACGGAAATCTCATTTATGAGGGCAATGCCGTTGAAATATACGCAAACGTCAATGCAAAAGAGGACGAAGAGCCTAAGCTTTTGTGCGAACGATTAAGACTTTCACCGAAAGAAGCACAGGCACAGTCCGCATCGGAAAAGCCGCCTGTAAACGAAAACCAAAATCAAAATCAAAATCAAAATCGAAATAAGCCGCAAAGGCTTTATGTTAAGCTTCCGTTTAAAGGCTCGAAAGAATATGATTATACCAAAAAGCTTTTGGCGGTATTCGACGGCACAAGTCCCGTTTCTTTTTATTATGAGGATACAAAAAAGTACGAGCACTTCCCGTTTGAAAACAATGTTTATTTAAACGATGTAATGATAAACGAGCTTAAAAGAGTTCTCGGTGACGGTGCTGTGGTGGTAAAGTGAGCTGTTTGCCGAGTGTATTTGCAATAATGAGTTAAATCACAGGCATTAAGCTGTACATAGCGGCTTGATTAATGAAAAACAAAATTTCTTTAACATTTAAAATTATATTTTCGCAAATTTCTCTTGTTATTTGGAGGAATATGTATTATAATTAATGTGATTGGAATATTAAAGGAGGACTTATTATGTCACAGAAAGCTATCGCAGTTTTGACTAGCGGCGGTGATGCCCCGGGTATGAATGCCGCTGTAAGAGCTGTTGTAAGAACAGGTATTTCCAAGGGGATGAAGGTTTACGGAGTAAGCCGTGGTTATAACGGACTTTTGACAGGTGATGTAACCGAGTTGAATCTTCGCAGTGTTTCCGATATTATCCATCGTGGCGGTACGGTTTTATATACAGCAAGAAGCGAGGAGTACAACACTCCCGCAGGTGTTAAGAAGGCTGCTGATTTCTGCAGAGAGCTCGGTGTTTCGGGCGTTGTTGTTATCGGCGGTGACGGTTCGTTCAGAGGTGCTCGTGACCTTACAGGCGAGGGTATTCCCTGCGTAGGTATTCCGGGTACTATCGACAACGATATCGCTTGCAGTGAATACACAGTAGGCTTTGATACAGCTATGAATACAGCTATGGAAATGGTTGACAAGATTCGTGATACTGCACAGTCACACGATCGCTGCTCTGTTGTTGAGGTAATGGGCAGACGTTGCGGCGACATCGCTTTGCAGACAGGTATTGCAGTGGGTGCTACGGCTATCCTCGTTCCCGAGGTTCCTCACGATATTGAGAGAGATGTTATCGCTCGTATCAGAAACAGCCAGGGTACAGGCAAGAAGCACTTCATTGTCGTTGTTGCAGAGGGCGTAGGTAAGGTTGGCGAGCTTGCTACATATATTGAGAACAGAACAGGCATTGAAACAAGAGCTACAATCCTCGGTCACGTTCAGCGTGGCGGTTCACCGACACTCAGAGATCGTGTTGTTGCAAGTGAAATGGGTCATAAGGCTGTTTCTCTCCTTGAGCAGGGCATCGGCAACAGAGTAGTTGCAATGAAGAACGGTGTTATTGTTGATTACGATATCACCGAGGCTCTCAACATGGAAAGAGTGTTTGATACAAACCTTTACGAGATTGCTCACACAATTTCTATCTGAGATTAGTGACTTAATCATTATAAGCTGTCTGATTTATTATCATTCAAGTGCAAAAACACAAAATATTGTGTACAAGTATTAGGTTTCTTTAAGAGATTTTATCGGTGATTATCAATTATGCGATATATCTTAAAAAATTGTAAACTTTTTTTAAAAAATAGGGTTGCTTTTTTTACGGACGTATTGTATAATTGAATTGCTGATATTCCCTTTTATGGGCATATTTATTAACAGGAGGAAAAAACTATGAATAAGAAATTTATCAGTATTATTATGGCTATGGTTCTTGCAGTTTCTGCATCTGCTGTTGCTGCAAGTGCAGAAGAAGTTGAAGTTGAGTCTTCCGGTACTACAGGTACTATCTTCTTCGATTCCGGTGACTGGAATTC
>JBGVDU010000163.1:0-2490 GCA_045119555.1 Acutalibacteraceae bacterium
TCCGGCAGGAATCTGTCGGTAATGTATCTTTCTGAAAATACAACGGCACGTCTTACTATATCGTCTGAAACAGTTACCTTATGGTACTCTTCGTAATAATTCTTAACACCAACCAAAACATTTACTGTGTCATCAATGGACGGTTCGGCAACAGTTACAGGTTGGAAACGACGCTCCAAGGCGGAATCCTTTTCGATATACTTTCTGTATTCATTGAAGGTCGTTGCACCGATTACTTGGATTTCACCTCTTGACAGTGCAGGCTTCAAAATATTAGCGGCATTCATTGTTCCTTCAGAATCACCTGTTCCGACTAAGTTATGAACCTCGTCAATAAAAAGAATAACATTGCCTATCTCTTTGATTTCCTGCGTTAATCCTTTGATTCTTGCCTCAAACTGTCCGCGGAATTGCGTTCCGGCAACAAGAGAAGTCAAATCCAAAAGATAAATTTCTTTATCCTTTAATCTTTGCGGAACATTGCCGACAGCTATACGCTGAGCAAGACCTTCGGCAATGGCGGTTTTTCCGACACCCGGTTCACCGATAAGACAGGGATTGTTTTTAGTACGTCTTGAAAGAATTTGAATTACTCTGCCAATCTCTTGATCTCTTCCGATAATCATATCAAGGCGGCCGTCTTTAGCCTTCTGAGTCAAGTTTTCGCAATATGTATTCAAATGCTTGAATTTTTTCTTTGAATCTTTACGCTTTTTTGAAGAGCCCTTGTCATCTGACAAGCCTTCGGACTCCTTCGATTCTTTATTACTGTCTGCCTTACCAAACATATTCTTCATAAAAGGAAATGCAGGTGCACCGTGTGAAAAATCATCATCGCTGTCATCATCAATATCGTCACCCATTGCTTGTGAATACATCTGTCCGATAGCCGACATATCGAAATCGCCGTTTTCACCTAAGAAAGAACCCATTTGGTCATATAATTCATCAATTT
The DNA here is from genome assembly GCA_045119555.1 of Acutalibacteraceae bacterium. GTDB lineage: Bacteria > Bacillota > Clostridia > Oscillospirales > Acutalibacteraceae > RUG592. The sequence goes on from JBGVDU010000163.1 coordinate 956, forward strand.
CCTTATCTGAAATGCCCATTTTTTCCATCAAATCATTTACGGGCTTGATTCCAAGTTCCTTAGCACAAGACAAACAATAACCGTTTGTAGCACTACCGTCCTTGTCGAGCGAAACAAACACAACAGCAGGACGCTTTTTACATCTTATGCAAACCATAGTTTTCTCCTTTTTCACATAAATATAGATAATTATACTTAATAATAACAATGAAATTATTAAAAAGACTTTAATAATTTTTTAAATATTTTATAATACCCCATTACCGCAACTGTCATTAAAATAAATGTTACAGAAAACAAAGTAACTACAAACCAATACAGCTCAATTCCCGAAATGTAAATCAAAACGGATATCAAGGATGATATATAAAAAGCAACCGTTGCAGCTTTGCCGAACCATTGTGCAGGCGGAGGATTAATTTCCTTTTTCATCAAATATACAGCACCGAGAATCATTATAAATTCTTTCAACACCAACAAGCAGATTATCGGGATAATGATCGGAAATATGAAGGCTACACAAAGACCTACGCTGAACAAGGTAAGCTTATCGGCAAGGGGGTCAAGATATTTGCCAAGCTGAGAAATTTGATTGAATTTTCTTGCAATAAATCCGTCAAGCACATCTGTTATTCCCGATAAAAGAAGAACAGAAAAAGCAAGCAAATAATTACTGCAAAAAAAGAGTGCAGAAAAACGGATAATCAACAGGATTCTGATACAAGTTAAGAAATTCGGAACGGTTAAGTTGTTCGTTGAAAAAACAGAAACATATTCTTTTCCTACATTATCAATTTCAGCCAAGCCAATTCCTCCCTATCGGTACAAAAATCAGTCCGTAGTGTAATAGTTTGGTGATTTTGTGCTTGAAGAAACGATACCTGTCATAATCTCGCTATTATAGATGCCTTTGAATACAGTTGATTCCGAAATGGTAGTTTCTGAAATTATATCGGGTACAGTTTCAAGATGAGGTGTTGCTATTCTTATAACAAACAGAACCACAAAAACAACAACAAATCCCTCTGTTAAGCCAAGCAAAGCTCCTAAAAATCTGTCAGCAACTCCAAGTGCCGATGAATCTATTGCTGCACAGATGAACTTAGCAATAATTTTTACAATCACCATTGATAATATAAATACGATAATTGAAACAAAAATAGAAATAAAAGAAATAATTACAGGTGAAAGAAGCCCTTCAATAGCCTCAGCACCTTGAGAAAGTGCACTTGATAATTTCTGCGATGATATTCCGAAATTAAATAAGGAATCATCTACAAAGTCGGGTAATGTGTCAAGAATATTATCCAGCACATTTTCAGACGCAGTTTGGCTCGCCATTCTCATAGCTTCCTCTATTTTTTCTGTTAGAGAAGTTTTTATAACGCTGTTATAAATGCTTTCGGAAACAGGACCCGATACGAATACTGAAACCGAAGAAGCAATAATTGTGGCAATAACAGAAACAACTGTTTTTAATATACCTTTTTTAAACCCCATTACTACGAAAACAGCAATTAAAATAATTACCAATA
>JBGVDU010000164.1:0-1508 GCA_045119555.1 Acutalibacteraceae bacterium
GGCTTAATCAGCGTTGCCAGCATTCTCAAAGTCGTCGTCTTTCCGGCACCGTTTGGACCGAGCAAGCCGAAAACCTCTCCCTCGTATGCAGAAAAGGATAATTTATTAACTGCTGTTTTTGTTTTGGAGTCAGTCTTTTCAATCTGCCTTTGCTTGGCTGACAGCTTAAATGTTTTTGAAAGACCGTTAACCTGTAAAATTTCTTTCATAACCGTTTCCTTTCTTAAGCTTATGTATGTTACAGAATTTAGTTAGTATATCACATATTTATGTACTTGGTGTAAATTTGTAAATTCAAAAACCAAACTGTTCATAACTCTCTCAACTGTATATTAACAGTATATACAGTCATAACGGATTTGTCAACTGTTTATTGAAAAAATTTTAAAAAACTCATTCGTTTACATAAATTTTCGTTCTCAAACCGATAACATTGCCAATATGGGCAACATTCCGATTCTCAAATAACAGGCTGTTCGTTGATAATCAGCTTAAACTGCATACCAAGACACTCTGCCGCTTTCCTGCACATAATCATTCGATCTATAAAAATTTCAAAATAGTCCATAATCGAACCGTACTTCGTGTCAATGCTAAGCTTTAGCTTAATAATTGTATGTTCTTCGTTTATTTTTAAAACCGATTTTTTTACCGAGTAATTAACTCTGTCGTGAATATCAAATTTCGCCTTGTCTGTATTGCGAACTCTTGAACGTCTAACGTCCGATTTATCGGCAATAATAAGAGCCGCCGCCACGGGATTAACGGGTACACCCGTGCCCTCGTCATGGTTTCCGATTGCTGTAACTATTGTTGCAATATCTGCGGCATCCATATTTAAATTATCGAGTATGCGGAAAGCCATAACAGCACCGCTTTGAGAGTGTTCTATTCTGTTTACAAGATTTCCTATATCGTGAAGATATGCGGCAATTTGAACAAGCTCCACATCACGTTCAGGATAACCAAGCGTCTGCAAAATGTACTTTGCACTGTCGGCAACCTTTCCCACGTGTGCAAAGCTGTGTTCCGTAAATCCCAGAGCCATAAGTGATTCGTCCGCTCTTGTGATATATGTGTTTATACTTTCGTTGTGTTTGATTTCTTCATAAGTTATCATTAAATCACCTTCTGCAATAAATTATAATTATTATGTAGTGACATACTCCCGCCGCCTACGCTACGCTTAGAGGCGGGGGCTTCTCGTTCAAGTACAGTAGCCTGTACAGTATCAGCGAGCTAACCCCGTGTGTCCCACGGTTTTGTTTTTATGTTTTATGCTAATGCTAAACGCATACCCTCATTTCGTAAGTTTATAGCAGAGTTTACATCTCTATTGTGATGTGTCTGACAGCAAGGACAATTCCACTCTCTAACCGACAAATCTTTAGTATCTGGATTTTGGTAGCCACACACACTGCAAAGCTGTGAGCTTGCAAAAAACTTATCTACCTTTACAAGCTGTTTTCCTGCTTCTTCAAGCTTGTATTGCAGGAATGTTGTAAACA
>JBGVDU010000165.1:0-2386 GCA_045119555.1 Acutalibacteraceae bacterium
ATCTGTCCGGTGCTTCGGACAGACTTGGCAAGGTTGAGGACGGAAACACAGTTCTTGACTTTGATCCCGAGGAAATAAAGAGAAAGGTTTCCGTTGTATCCTCCATTGCCCCAATGGAATGGAAGAATAACAAGATAAACATTATCGACACTCCCGGTCTGCTTGATTTCCAAGGCGGCTTATATGAGGGCATGCGTGCCGCAGACACGGCTGTTATTGTCGTTTCAGGCAAAAACGGTGTGAACATCGGAACGGAAAAGGCAGTTAAACTTGCCGAAAAGCAGGGACTTACAAAGGTATTTTTCGTAAACGGTCTATGTGACGAAAGTGCGAGATTCTATCGTGTATTTGAAACATTGAAGGCAAAATTCGGACCGTCGGTATGCCCTGTTGTTGTTCCGTACATTGAAAACGGTCAGGCTGACACTTATGTAAATTTGTTTGATTATAAAGCATATAAATATTCCGACGGCAAGGTTACACAAGTACCCCTGCCCGATATGGGAGACAGACTTGAGGGACTTAGAACAGCTATTAAAGAAGCTGTTGCCGAAACAAGCGAAGAATTGCTCGAAAAGTTCCTTGTAGGCGAGGAATTTACACCAGAAGAAATTATTCTCGGTGTTTCGCAGGGCGTTAAGGATGGCACAATTTGTCCCGTATTCTGCGGCGATGCTCAGCTTACATACGGAATTGACCAGTTCTTAAACAGCCTTGTATGGCTTGCTCCGAATGCCGCATCTAAGGGCGGAGAAATCGGCTCAGACCCAAGCGGTGAGCTTGTTGAGCTTTCCGTCAATTCCTCTGCTGCCGCTGCCGCTCTTGTTTTCAAGACTGTATCCGACCCGTTTGTCGGCAAGCTGTCTTACTTCAAGGTTATCTCGGGTAAGATTTCCGCAGATACACCGCTTATCAATATGAGAACGGGTGAAAGCGAGCGAATCACTAAGGTTATGATTCCGAGAGGCAAAAAGCAGGAGGACGCCGCTTATGTAGGTGCAGGTGATATCGGTTGTATTCCGAAGCTTTTGTACACCAACACAGGCGATACGCTTTGTTCACCTGTCAGAAAGGTTACTATTGAGGGAATAGACTACCCGAACGCTTCTTATTCAATGGCTATTTCGCCCAAGAAAAAGGGTGATGAAGATAAAGTTGCACAGGGACTTGCAAAGCTGTGCGAGGAGGATAAGACACTTTCCTTTAAAAACAATCACGAAACACATCAAATGGTTATATCGGGACTCGGCGAACAGCACTTGGACGTAGTCGTATCTAAGCTAAAAACCAAGTACGGCATCGACGTAGTTCTTGAACAGCCAAAGGTTGCATACAGAGAAACAATCCGCAAAAAGGTACAGGTTCAGGGCAGACACAAAAAGCAGTCAGGCGGTCACGGTCAGTTCGGTGATGTTTGGATTGAGTTTGAGCCTTATGACGGCGAGGATTTACTCTTCGAGCAGAGAGTAGTCGGCGGTTCAGTTCCAAAGGGATTCTTCCCTGCGGTTGAAAAGGGACTTCGTGACAGCATCGCTAAGGGTCCGCTTGCAGGTTATCCCGTAGTAGGCTTAAAGGCTACTCTTTACGACGGATCTTATCACCCTGTTGATTCCTCTGAAATGGCATTCAAAATGGCGGCATCTATCGCTTACAAAACAGGCATGCCGCTTGCAAACCCGACATTACTTGAGCCTATCGGTGAGCTTAAAGCCGTTGTTCCCGACAACAATATGGGTGACATCATGGGCGAGGTAACAAAACGAAGAGGCAGAGTTCTGGGAATGGCACCTGCGGAGTCGGGATATCAAGAAATTGATGCTGAAGTTCCGATGGCTGAAATGCACGACTTCTCCACATTTTTAAGACAATCCACACAAGGCAGAGGCTCCTACTCCTTCGACTTTATCCGTTATGAGGACGCTCCTTCAAATATTGCTCAAAAGGTTATTGAGCAAAGGAAATCGGAAAATAACGAATAAGGCAAAGCCTATAAAAATAAATCAATAATAAGTTCTGTATCAAAGCATTTAAGGCTATTCCCTTAACGATATATTATTTAATATATCACAGCAGGGATTAAAGAACTTATATGAGTTTTGATTATTCCATACTTTTTCATATTTTTCTTTCCTTCGGGCAAGGCACTCAGCAAGTGTCTTGCCCCCTTTTTGTATGATGTAAGCGGATTCTTCCACCGCAGTAATTTATATTATCTAATACGAAATTCTAATAAAACACTTTAATTCTTTTCGATAATAATTTTAAGGTTTTAATTTAGAATTTAATATCAAAGTTTCGCTCAAGCCTTTTCAAAGGCTTGCGGTTTCCAAAGGCAGAGCCTTTGGTGGGTTTTAAGGGCAAAGCCCTTAACAATATATTACTCCCA
>JBGVDU010000166.1:0-4034 GCA_045119555.1 Acutalibacteraceae bacterium
AAAAAGTGTTTGACAGATTTTCGGTCAAAGAAAAAGAAAACTCTTAAAGCCATTGAAGCTGCAGCGGAAAAGGCACGAAAAGAAAAAGAAATCGCACAACGCAAAGCAGAACGTGAGAAAATTATGTCACGACTGCCGCATTGGGTATGGATAGATGAAAAGAACAGACGTAGGCTTGATGAGATAGCATTTATCGAGGAATTTTCAGAAACATATCAACTAAAGTATTTTTCGGGTAACTTTTTCGGTATTGACGGACGTGTAACAAATCTTTCGCTTAGCCAAACTGTACAGAATATTTTAGGTAATTATTTTACGGAAAAAATCGCACAAATGACGAAGCGAGTTATAGAGGGCTTTCAAAACAAATGTTATTGCGAGGAAGTTGAACCGTCAACCGATAAAATCCACATCAAAGACGGTTATTTGACAACAGATGAAAAGGGCTTGTTTACCATATATGTACCAAGAAAAGAATTTTGCCTGAACCGCTCAAACGCAGAGTATAGCGAACAAAGGAAAGAGCCTAAGAGATTTTTAACATATCTGAGCCAAGTTTTTAAGTCTGAGGATATAAAGACTATACAGCAATTCTTAGGGTACTGCCTATTACCTACGAACAGGTTACAGCTTTGCTTAATTCTTAACGGTGAAGGCGGCGAGGGTAAAAGCCAGTTAGGGCAGATTTTCGCCGACATCATAGGTGAGGGTAATATAATTCAAAGCAAGCTTCAAAAGGTACAAGACCGTTTCGGTTTAGCGAACTGTGCTAATAAATTGGTGTTTTTAGACGATGACTTAGACGGCAAAGCACTTATTGAAACAGGTAACTTTAAAACCCTTGTCACATCAAAGGGTAAGTTAGAGGCAGAAATGAAAAATGTACAGCAAAATTCGGGGCAATTTTATATCCGTTTTGTGTGCTTTAGTAATAAGGTTTTGCAATCGCTGTATGACCAAACAGAGGGCTTTTATCGCCGCTTGCTTGTATTACAGACAAAGCCCAAAGACGAAAACCGTGTAAACATTCAGGACTTAGGCGATTTAATTTTAAAAGAAGAAAAAACAGGCGTTTTTCAATGGTTGATTGACGGCTTAAATGATTTAATCGCCAATAATTGGAATTTGTACGTTTCCGAAACTTCGCAAGTATTAAGCGAAACTCTAAAAAGGGAAAGCGATACGGTGGATTTGTTTTTTACAGATAACCCATACATAGTATTAGGCGAGGGCGGTGCAATACATACAGCTGAGCTATACACAGAATACATATATTTTTGTAACGACAACGCTTTAAAGCCAATTAGCGGATATGTATTCCCTAAGGTTATCAGCGAAAGGCAGAAACGATACAAAATAGAAAAGTCAAATCAGCTATTAGCAAACGGCAAAAGAGCAAGAGGATATAAGGGTATCAGACTAATACAAAGGCATACGAATTCATCAAGGGAGTATGACACCGAAGAAAGCAACACCCTAATACGAGCAATCAGCTGATACATACACGCCTTTATACACGCCATTACACAGGAAATACACGGCAGTAAAAACCTCGAAATCCCCATTATTACTTGATTTTTTAAGGTTATACACACCATACACGTTAAATTTATAAATTCATATACGCGAGAGAAATAAAAAAAAATAAAAACAGGTGGATTATTTTTTTTTTTTAATTTACGTATATAAGGAAGGCTTGCCGTGTATGTGTGTAGTAATAGCGAAAAAGTCAGTAATAATGGGCTATTTGGCGGTTTTAGTTGGTGCTGAATTGCCGTATATATACACGTGTATAGGTGTGTATTAGAAAGATATAAGCTATATAGACTGCGAACATCACAGAAAGGAACGAATAAATTAAAGCTAACATACATACACAGAACGCAGAAAATGTAACATACAAGTTTATTACAGACTACAAGAACGCAGACGGCAAGGACTATCACCAATGTTTTGAAATTAGCGGTGTACCCGATAACAGCTATTCTGAGTACGACAGAAGAATGAATGTTGCAGAATATGTAAAGCATATGCTGATATCTAAAGGATATAAGCCGACCCGAATTATATTAGCTGATTGTGATTTACCCCTTGACAAATTGCAAGACCTTACGGACGGCAAATTCCCCGTTGGCTATGTTGGAGGGGATAGGTCTTGAAGAATATTACAACGCTGATATATAACGAACTCCGAGCGAACAACGAGAATAAGCCTATATTCGAGTTGAGTAAGTTAAGAACGCCATACGAAAATCGTTCGGCGATAATTCTAAGCGGACTACCTTAGAAAACCTTAATTTTGACAAAATGCCGTCCTGTTTTCAAACAGCAATGTTTAAATAACAATGCCATCAAAAGCCGTCATATTTGATTTTATTGTTGAATAATGAAGTTACCCTAATAAACGCAGATAACCCCATACAAACCAATTATAGGCAAGTATGGGGCTGTTTGTTTTAGGGTGTAATGTTTCCACGGTATAAGCCGCTGCGAGTTGGCGAAAATTCTGAAGCGACGAATTTCGTCGGGCGAAAAATGTTAAGAAATGTTAAGGTTAAAAAGCTAACCGAACAAATCGTTTACCGTTGTAATTTGCTTATATCCCCCCTGTGGGCATTGTTTTGTTAAAGGGTAAAATTCCCTGTGTTAGCCTAAAAATCGAATACAGGGCAAATATGACAATATGGCAGCGGTTCTATAAGCAAAAGAAAAGCAAGCCCGTATTTCAGAGCTTGCTATTTATTAGTTTATTCATCTTCCATCATAATATCAAAGTGCCGTCTGTATCGTGTGGGTATTCTAATATCACAGAAGTAACCCAATTCGGACAGAAATTCAGATATTGCACTAATGCCATCACGGTAAAATGCTTTAATACGCCTTGATTTATATGATATATTCTTGTAGTTAGGCGGACAAATAAAAGTCCAGTCTGCACCCTCTTTATCAAAGATAATTCTAAAAAATTTATCAATATCGTTACCCGAACAACCGACCTTCTGCAATAATATATGATGTTCCACACCGTCATCTAAATGGCATACATAAGCCGTAGAACTATCGAAGGCTATCACTGCCATTAAAGGCTCATTCTTTTCAATAGCGTTTTCTACGCTGTCAGAATCGTTGTATTTTATTATTTCCAATTATGTCACTCCTTATTTACTTTCACGCTCTATTTTTTCGTCAATAGCAGTAACTATAAAGCCGTTCAAACTCTGTCCCTGCTTTTCCGCTGCGGCTTTTATTTCGTCTTTACGACCTTTTTTAACTCTTATTTTTATTTCTTCTTGCTTTTTTAAATAATTCTCCGTGGCTTTTTTTTGTGCTTCACTAATTGCCATACACACCCTCCTTTCATTACTTATTATAGCATGCTTCGGTATATGTGTACATATACATTTTAACTAAATATGTTCCCATATATTTGGGGGGGAATGCTAATCGGTATATGTACCCATATAGTGTATAATAAGTACAACAGGTTTAAGAACGCCATACGAAAATCGTTCGGCGATAATTCTCAGCGGACTGTCTTAGAAAACCTTAATTTTGACAAAATGCCGTCCTGTTTTCGGACAGCAATGTTTAAATAACAATGCCATCAAAAGCCTTCATATTTGATTTTATTGTTGAATAATGAAGTTACCCTAATAAATGCAGATAACCCCATACAAGCCAATTATAGTCAAGTGTGGGGCTGTTTTGTTTTGTGGCGTAATGTTTTCACTGTATAAGTCGCTGCGAGTTGGTGAAAATTCTGAAGCGACGAATTTCGTCGGGTTAAAATGTTGAGAAATGTTAAGGTTAAAAAGCTAACCGAACAAAATCGTTTACTGTTCTGTTTTGCTTATATCTCCCCCTTTGTGTGCATTGTTTTGTTAAATGGTATAAATTCCCGTCTTATTCCAAAAATCGACTACAGGGCAAATATGACAGCATTGCAGCGGTTTTATAAGCAAAAAGGGCTCTCTTTCAATAGTTGGGGTAACCCTAAAAACGAAAGATAACGCAACAAGCGGTAGGAATTAAAC
>JBGVDU010000167.1:0-1514 GCA_045119555.1 Acutalibacteraceae bacterium
CTTTTGAAAAAGCTTGCGTGTCGGGAGCAAAATCCTTAGCAATTTAATTTATAAAACCTCTATGCAAAATTAAACACAAATTATTTTCTCAAATCCGCTCCTCCTTTTCTGTATTATCTGAAACAAAGATTAGCCAAGACAAAATTTGCCTGTATTCATGCGACACCTTTGCCTTAGCCAATCTGTTATTTATTCAATTAAATCAAGAATTTTCTCTTGTGTAATCAAGCAAGCCGCCTGCAATGATGATTGCCTTTGTTCTGTCTGTAAGCTCGCAGTCAACATTGATGTCAATACCCTTTGTAACATTTCTTACAACGAGCTGTTCGCCGTTTATAAGCTTGCTCTTAACATCTGCGATTTCAAGCTCATCGCCCTGTGCAATCTTTTCGTAATCGTCCGGATTAGCGAATGTAAGCGGAAGAATACCTGCGTTAATAAGGTTACTCTTATGAATTCTTGCGAAGCTCTTAACGAGAACTGCCTTTACACCGAGGTAAAGCGGAGCAAGAGCAGCATGCTCACGGGAAGAACCCTGACCGTAGTTAGCACCGCCGACAATGATAGACTTACCGAGTGCCAATGCTCTCTGCGGGAATTCCTTATCACAAACTGTGAAGCAGTGCTGTGAAATAGCAGGAATATTGGAACGGAGAGGAAGAATTTTTGCACCTGCAGGCATGATGTGGTCGGTTGTAATGTTGTCGCCAACCTTCAATGCACAGGAAGCCTCGATTGTATCGTCAAGCGGAGAAGTCTGTGGGAAAGGCTTAATGTTAGGACCTCTGAGAACCTCAACAGTATCCATCTTATCCTCTTCAATCGGAGCAACAACCATATTATCGTTAATGAGGAACTTTTCGGGAAGAGTAATATCAACTGCATCGCCGAGTGTTCTCGGGTCTGTGAATACACCTGTAAGAGCGGAGGCAGCAGCTGTTTCCGGACTTACAAGGTAAATCTGACCGTCTGCTGTACCGGAACGGCCCTCAAAGTTTCTGTTGAATGTTCTGAGCGAAATACCTGCTGAGTTAGGCGACTGACCCATACCGATGCACGGACCGCAAGCACACTCAAGAATTCTCGCACCTGCCGCAATCAAATCACCCAAAGCACCGTTGAGAGCAAGCATATTGTAAACCTGCTTTGAACCGGGAGCAATAGCGAGAGAAACGCTCGGACATACTGTCTTGCCCTTCAAAATAGCGGCAACTCTCATAAGGTCGAGATAGCTGGAGTTTGTGCATGAACCGATACAAACCTGATCAATCTTCTTCGGACCGATTTCCTCGATTGTCTTAACATTATCAGGACTGTGAGGACAAGCAGCCATAGGAGCAAGCTTGCTCAAATCAATGTCGATAACCTCGTCGTAAACAGCATCTTCGTCGGATTTAAGCTCAACCCAATCCTCTTCTCTGCCCTGTGCTTTAAGGAATTCTTTAGTTACCTCGTCGGACGGGAAGATTGAAGTTGTAGCACCAAGCTCTGCACCCATGTTTGTAATAGTAGCA
>JBGVDU010000168.1:0-1746 GCA_045119555.1 Acutalibacteraceae bacterium
TCGCAGTTGCTAAAAGCCATACTGAACGATGCTCGGCTGTAATAAACGTTTTGAGCCAATCTCTGACATTGCTTAAATAAATCATCTTAACCCCCTCAGCAACCGTCTGTAAAGCTTTTTAAAGGTTTTCGGGCAAAATTCTTTATTATCGCCGCTAATCCACGGTTCTAACCACTTGCCCTGTGCGTTGATGTTTCCATCGTGTTTTATTCTGCGGATTCTGCCCTCGCTGTCTAACCGTTCTTCAAACCACTCTTCACGGTGGAAATTGTATTCGGGGTGGAAATACAGTCGCCTTGCGTACCGTGTATTATGCACTAACGATACCTTCCCGTTTGCAAGCTGGCTGTTATCAACAAAAAAAGCTTCACCTTGGAGCGTTCCCAAATCTCTCGGTACAACCTGTGCTTGCTGTACTTCCGTACGCAATGCACCCGCTGTTTCAAAAAGTGCCTCTTTGGCAATATCAGTTAGCTGTTGTATCCTTGCGTGGTCAACTATTACTCTTGATGTAACCTGCATATTTCACCTCTTTTTTGCATGAAAAAAGCACCTCGATTTCTCGAAGTGCTTGACATTATTTAAATAAATCACTGAGTGTACCTGTTCGTGCAAGCCATAATATAAGCTCATCGCCGTCATACTCGTATATAAGTAACCAGTCGGGTTCTAAGTGGCATTCTCTTTTGCCCTTATAATCACCTACAAGATTATGGTCACGATATTTTTCAGGCAGTTCTTCGCCGTTTGCAAGCATAGTTACAGCATTTTTTAATATATTCATATCCTTATGCTGTTTCTGAGCTTTTTTATAGTCCTTTTTGAATTGAGTGGTGAATTTAACAATGTATTTCATTTGTCTAAATCCTCAAACAATTCATCAATATTTGTATATCCCTTGTAACGCTCGGGGTGTTTTTTCATTTCTTCAACCTCTGCAAATGCCGCAAGCGTTTCTGCATTCGGAACTTCCGCCTTAATTTCAAACGGTATTCCGTGCACTCTGACAAGCTGTCTTAAAAAAACATTGATAGCAGTAGACATATTCATGCCTAAATCATTGAGCAGGTCTTCAGCATTTTTCTTTAAATCTTCATCTACACGCACATTAAGATTGGTTGTTGCCATAAAATCAACTCCTTAACTTTATTGTATTCATAATAACACTATTTTTTACTTTGTCAAGAAATTGTTTTACATTATCATTACAAAATATCCAACCTCGTAAAATTAACCTTTCCTTTGATGTAACCTGCACCGCTCTCCTGCTTTTTGGTATAAAAAATACACCTCCCTTTCGAGAAGTGCTTGACATTTTTTCAGTATGATGTATAATATAATTAAACGAGGGTACTGCACAGTAAGCGGTTACTCCCTTTCTATGATGTTAAGAAACACCGTCAGTTTGAGAGGCTGGGCGGTGTTTCTTATTTTTATGTAAGAAACTTACTTCTGTTTACGGTCTTTATAAAACTTGTAACAGAGTGCGACAACATTTGTCAAAGTGTTAATCATCAAAAAGATTTCACTAATCGACATAGTTATCACCTCCACTACGGGAGAAACCGCCTACCACTATGTGCAGTACCGTATTTATATTATCATCATTGTCATAATTTGTCAAACTGTTTATCGTGCAGTTATTTCAATATGCGGCAGTCCGCCGAATTTGTAGTCACTTACCGATTTTACAACAGCGAAGCTCGGATAAAGCTTACGAAACAATTTCATACTTTCAGAGGCTGA
>JBGVDU010000169.1:0-3247 GCA_045119555.1 Acutalibacteraceae bacterium
AATATTCGCAGGCTAACAGGTATCAAACTCCTCAGCCGCAGTATTCACAACCGAATCAACAGCAACAAACACAACAGCGAAGCTTTTCTCAAAAGCCCTTTGACTTCGGAGTGGAAACGCAAAACAACGCAGCAGTTCAAACTAATGTTGCATATCAACAAAACAGCACTCCGCCCGTCAACAATACATATCAATACAACAACGTATATCAATCGCCACAAGGATATACGCCTCAGCAAAATGATTATTACCGTTATTATTATGCCCCCTCACCCACACAGCTTGAAAAGGAAGAAATTAAAAAATCCTCCTCTTTTGCAGGCAAGACAACACTGGCACTCTTCCTTGTTATGGAGGGTCTGGCGTTTATTGTATATGCAATCGCTATGGCGTGCGGTGCAATGAATCTATCGGCATCGGAAAGCGACCCTTACATGGGATTTACAGCTACGGGGTATTACCTTTTTTCCGGAATGCTATCACTCGTTTCGATATTCATACCTACGCTGATTTTGTTTAAGATGTCCGGTTCAACTATGGAAGAGCTTGTTCCTTTTAAACGGGTTGAGGGCAAAAAGCTTGCGGCGATAGTCACAGGAAGCTTGGCTCTTAGTATGCTTGCTCAAATTATTGTGGCATTGATAAATGTTAATTTCAGTATATTTGGAATCGACATTTATTCCGGCTTAGAAAGCGAAACGCCTACGGGAGTGTTTGACTTTATAATGAACACAATTTGCACGGCGGTAATTCCCGCACTCGTTGAAGAATTTGCTTACCGTGGACTTGTTATAGGTGTTCTCAAAAAACACGGCGATCTATTTGCAGTTGTTACGAGTGCGTTCCTTTTCGGAATGCTTCACGGCAACCTCGCACAAATTCCGTTTGCATTTGTCTTAGGTCTTTTTCTCGGCTATGTAAGAGTAAAAACAGATTCAATGCTTCCTTCGATTCTTATTCACTTCGGAAACAATTTCTATGCAGTTATTATGACCACTCTTTCGGGAACACTTTCCGAGGAAATGGGCTATGTAGTGGATTCGGCAACAATGATTATTCTTATCGTAATAGGCTTTATTGCTATTTCTTATCTTGCAAAGAATCACAAGGACTTCTTCAAAACTAAGGATAAGGAATCCTTGCTGACATTCAAGGGGAAAATGAAAACATTCTTCTCCACAGGCACGGTAATCGCAAATATTATTATTCTTTCAGCCTCTGCACTTTTACTGTTGTGTATATAAATTAAAAATATGTTTAGCAACGATCGAGAACGACAGGAATACTTTATGAGGCTCGCCATTGAACAGGCTCACCTTGCCGATGAAATAAACGAGGTACCCGTCGGGGCGATAATCACAAAAGGCGATGAAGTCATCTCCTCCGCTTTCAACAGAAGAGAAACAGGCAAAAACGCACTTTACCATGCCGAGCTTGAAGCAATCGACAAGGCCTGCAAAAAGCTTGGCGGCTGGCGGCTTTGGCAATGCGAGCTTTATGTAACGCTTGAGCCGTGCCCAATGTGCACAGGGGCAATCATAAATGCACGAATTCCAAAGGTAATTTTCGGAGCGTACGACAAAAAAGCAGGCTCCTGCGGAAGTATAATCAATCTCTTCGATTTCCCCTACAACCACAAGCCCGAACTTATCGGCGGTGTTTTAGAGGAAGAGTGCTCGCAGTTATTGAGTGATTTTTTCAAAAGACTTCGGATAAGACTTAAAAATAAGTAAAGCTTAAAAACCTCAAAGCAAATGATTTAATATCAGCATGCTTTGAGGTTTTTCGTTATTTGTAAGATTATCGCCAACACCTGTAAAAGCTTCTCAAATTTTGCTCTGCGAGTTTACTTCTAAGGTGTAAATTAAAATTATAATTATAATTTTAATAATTGGGATAAAACAAAATATACATATATATTTCATTTCTTAAACAGCAATTTGTTAATAAAGTGAATTTTGAATTTTTAGTTGAGTAATTGCTCAATCAATATTGACAATTCTTAGAGCGAGTGTTATTATATAGTCAGTTGAATGTTTGTTCAACTAATAAACGATTCATACGCAAGGGGGCTTCATTATGAATATAACGTACAATCTGATTTCAAAATTTTATGACCTTTTTCTAAGCCTATATTTTACGAAAGACGGCGTAAACCCCAGAAATGTTATTTTAAACATAATTCCCGATACACAAATTAAAATCCTTGATATGTGCTGTGGCACTATGAGCGAGGGAGTTATGATAGCCAAAGAGCGAAAAAACGCACAAATACTCGGCATTGACAGGTCACAAAATATGCTGAAAATTGCCGCTGAGAAAATCGCTGACGAGCATATCACTAACGCAAAAATATCCTGCTGTGACGCTGCAAACAAGGGACTGAAGAGCCAACAATTCGATTATGTAACCATATCTCTCGCACTTCACGAATTGAATACTGAGCTTGCACAACAAATACTGGCAGAAGCATACAGATTACTTAAACCAAGCGGAAAATTAATTGTCCTTGAGTGGGAGAAATCGAGCCAACTTTCCAAAAGAATTAAGTTTTTACCGATAAAATTAATCGAACCTAAGCCGTTTAAAACATTTTTTACTTTGGATAAAGATAAATATTTTAAGGAAAATTGTTTTAGGGTAATAAACAAATTCCATTGCGACTATACATGCGTTTATGAAATGAATAAGATTTAACGTAATTTTTCTTACTTCAATAAATCGGGCGAAAGGTGCGTAAGCTAAAAACTACATAAAATTCAAGTGAATTGCTTGTGTTGCAATTAATCGCACAAAAGAAAAATACCGCCATTATTTTTCTTTTAAATAATGGCGATATCTCAAATTAATAGTATTCCTTTGTCATATAATCGGAAAAATCGTATGAATCGAAACTTGTGTCTGCATACGAGCCTTCTTTTACATAAACTGTTATATGTCCCTCATAACCGTCGCTCATCATAAAAGCAAGGGAATCAATACTTTCCACCGATTCAGAGATATACACTTCCTCCAACCCTACGCAGTCACAAAAAGCAAATGTACCTATTGTTTTAACAGAATTCGGAATTGTTACTGTTTTCAGTGAATCGCAATCCTGAAAAGCACAGGAAGAAATTTTAGTGACGGATTCCGGAATGTCAATACTCTCCAGCATAGTACAGTTATAGAAACAATGCTTCGGACTTTCATCAATGTTCTGCGGTAATTTAACCGATTTCAAAGAAGCACAGTCTATAAACAACGA
>JBGVDU010000170.1:0-4822 GCA_045119555.1 Acutalibacteraceae bacterium
TGCTCTTAAGGCTGCTACACCGATCGGCAAGGGCTTGGGTGCTTCCCCGGGTGCTGCTTGCGGTAAGGTTGTATTCACAGCTGAGGACGCTGAGGCTTGGAACGCAAACGGCGAGAAGGTTGTTCTCGTAAGACTTGAGACTTCACCTGAGGATATCACAGGTATGAAGGCTTCTCAGGGTATCCTCACAGTTCGTGGCGGTATGACATCTCACGCTGCCGTTGTTGCTCGTGGTATGGGTACATGCTGTGTATCCGGTTGCTCCGAGATCAACATGGACGAGGCTAACAAGAAGTTCACACTCGCAGGCAAAGAGTTCAAAGAGGGCGACTTCATTTCTATCGACGGTTCTACAGGTAACATCTATGAGGGCGTAATCCCGACAGTTGATGCTACAATCGCAGGCGAGTTCGGCAGAATCATGGCTTGGGCTGACAAGTACAGAACACTTAAGGTAAGAACAAACGCTGATACACCTGCTGACGCTAAGAAGGCTCGTGAGCTTGGTGCTGAGGGTATCGGTCTTTGCCGTACAGAGCACATGTTCTTCGAGGGCGACAGAATCGACGCTTTCCGTGAGATGATCTGCTCCGATACAGTTGAAGAGAGAGAAAAGGCTCTCGAGAAGATTCTTCCTTACCAGCAGGGCGACTTCGAGGCTCTCTACGAGGCTCTTGAGGGTAACCCGGTAACAATCCGTTTCCTCGATCCGCCGCTCCACGAGTTCGTTCCTACAACAGAAGAGGATATTAAGAAGCTCGCTGATTCACAGGGCAAGTCCGTTGAGGATATCAAGGCTATCATTTCTTCTCTCCACGAGTTCAACCCGATGATGGGTCACCGTGGATGCCGTCTTGCAGTAACATATCCTGAGATTGCAAAGATGCAGACAGCTGCTGTTATCCGTGCAGCTATCAATGTTAAGAAGGCTCATCCTGATTGGGCAGTTAAGCCTGAAATCATGATTCCGCTCGTATGCGAGGTTAAGGAGCTTAAGTACGTTAAGAAGGTAGTAGTTGAAACAGCTGATGCTGAGATCGCTGCTGCAGGCGTAGAGCTTGAGTACGAAGTTGGTACAATGATCGAGATCCCGAGAGCTGCTCTTACAGCTGACGAGATCGCTGCTGAGGCTGACTTCTTCTGCTTCGGTACAAACGACCTTACTCAGATGACATTCGGCTTCAGCCGTGATGACGCTGGTAAGTTCCTCAACGCTTACTATGACACAAAGATCTTCGAGAACGATCCGTTCGCTAAGCTCGACCAGACAGGTGTTGGTAAGTTGATGGAAACAGCTATTAAGCTTGGTAAGCCTGTAAACAACAAGCTCCACGTAGGTATCTGCGGTGAGCACGGCGGTGACCCATCATCTGTTGAGTTCTGCCATAAGATTGGTCTTGACTATGTATCTTGCTCACCATTCCGTGTGCCGATCGCAAGACTTGCTGCTGCTCAGGCTGCTATCAACAATAAGTAATTTTTGTTACTGTTGAGATAAAGTAAACAAATATAATTAGCTTAGGCTAAAAGAATAGACCACCTCCATTTATTTCTCAGTGGAGGTGGTTATATTTTTATCCATCTGAAATCAATTAAAATCTGTCCAAAAACTCTGCTAATCCCTGCCCCCTTAGGTGTGATTTTGCCTTTGTTCAATCATAGTTGAAAAGCGGATAATTTTATGATATAGTTAAAGTATATTTACAGCAGGAGGAAGTAGCATATGATAAAACCGAAGAGGCTAAAAAAAGGCGATAAAGTTGCCGTAGTAAGTCTATCATGGGGAGGACTTGGTGACGAGAATCTTATTCACAAATACCATATTGCAAAGGAACGACTTGAACGTGATTTCGGGTTAAACGTTATCACTATGCCCAATACTCTCAAAGGAAGCTCATTTATAGACAGTCATCCTGAACTGCGTGTAAAAGATCTTATGGATGCTTTTAAGGATAAAACTATATCAGCTGTTTTCTGTGCAATAGGAGGAGATGATACAATAAGACTTCTTCCCTACATTGATTATGATGTTATCCGCAATAACCCCAAGATTTTCATGGGTTATTCCGACACTACTGTAAATCATCTGATGATGTACAAGGCAGGACTTGTGTCTTTTTACGGACCCTCCATTATGTGCGAATTCGGAGAATATGTAAAAATGTTTGATTATACAGCTGAAGCTGTGAAATCCGTTCTTTTCAAAGATACAACAGGTTATGAAATTAAGCCGAGTGTCTACTGGTCTGATGATTTTGTAGATTGGAACGAGAAAAATATAAATATTCAAAAGCGAATAAAGCCCGAGATTCACAATTATGAAATTCTACAAGGCAAAGGCAAAGTAACAGGTCATCTTCTCGGCGGCTGCATTGACGTATTCACTATGATAACAGGTACAGAAATTTTCCCTACTTTGGAACAATGGGAAGGTGCAATTCTTTTTATTGAAACCAGCGAAGAGCGTCCAACACCCGATTTCGTGAAATGGACACTCCGTAATTTTGCCGCACAAGGTATATTAAAGGTTCTCAGTGGTATTATTGTTGGCAAACCACAGGGTGAACAATATTATGAAGAATATAAAGAAGCTATTTTGAAAGTAGTTACTCACGAGGAACATTTATGCGATCTTCCGATTATATATAACGTAAATTTCGGTCATGCCATGCCCATAGGGGTTATTCCTTACGGTATCAGAGCAGAGTTGGACTGCAATGAAAAAAGGATTACTCTTTTAGAAAATGCCACAGAAAAATAATTTTTTAAGGTTATAGACTCTCACATTCTGCCATAGTCTATATTCATACCAAGTATAAAAAGCCGTACTCGAAAAATCCGAGTACGGCTTTAATTTTAATTTATATTTTATTTAATTTTTCAAACAATCAGATAAACAAAAGCACCACAAGCTTCATAACAACATGGAACATAATATGTGCGAGCATTGCGTACTGAATACCATACTTTCTGTACAGACGTCCGAAGAGAATTCCTGCCGCTCCGTTCATTACAAAGCAACGAATTAAAATCATAGCTGTAACTCCGCCAAATGTTTCAATAGTGGCAGGAAGATGTCCTGCGGCGAAAAGCATTGCACTTAAAATATTAGCAATTACAAAAACCTTTGTCGGGATATTCTCTTTGTCGTACTTTCTGAAAAAGATTTTCCAAAGAATTAAGGAAATAATTGACATAAAGAACAATCTGAGCATAATCTCCTCTACAACCCCGCCATAGGTTACGGAGGCAATCAACATACTAACATAAGAGCCTGGTGAAATTTGTATTGTGTCGTAGGACTCTGCAACAACGGGAATAAATGGCGCAAATACGAAGTAATCCAATGCAATAAATACTAAACCGCCAATAACAGAAATTACAAGATTTTTTAGTAAAACAGCCTTTTCAACTTTAAATGACTTTATAAGTCCTATTTTATCTGCAATGATGTATCCGAAAAATCCAAATACAACTGCGTAAGAAATAGTCTGAATAGCTGTAATAACTATGAGCATATTTGTACTTCCCACTTGTTCAATAACCAATTCCAGCATTTCGGGAGTAGCTGTGTCTACGGAGTAAATACCCGTAAAAATACCTGCTACGATTGCTATAGGAATCATTATTAAAGTAAACTTAAGTGCCTTTATTAGTAAATCTTTATTCTTCTTAATCATTTTATTTATCCTCCACTTTTTTACTGATTACGAATGTACCTATACTTGTTACCGCTAACATTGCAACCATTATTACAAAAACTGCAATAGCACAAGCAGTAGTGTTAAAAATCAAACCACTTGCTATTAAGAGTAAACCTGTTATTACGAATACTACACCACCAAAACGATGGCTTTTTTGCCAACAAACATCATTTTTTAGTGTCCAAGGTAGTTTGATACCCAAAGTTCTGTTTCGTGTTACCTTTGGCAAGAAGTTACCAATTAACATAAACATAGCACCAAGAATAATTGATGTTAAGCTACTGTCCATAACGATGTTTCCGCCTGCCTCAGTATATGTATATGCCATCCACAAGAAATATACTTGAAATACATTAAGGAAAAGCAAAATTATGTTACCCGCAATAAGATGTGCTTTCTCGCTACCATTTTCCTTTTTTCCTTGACGTTTTGATAAAACAAGCATTAAACTACCGCACACTACACTAAGTAGTGGAAGAATTAAAACCTCAAGCTTGTTACCAATTCTGTCTGCCTCACCCGCTGCATTGAAATGCATTGGAATTTCCTCAGGCAATATGTTAATTCCAACTGCCGCAACCGCAATCATAATAACCATTAAAACAACCGCAATAGAATAACCGTGTTTTTTCATAATATTAATCCCCTTTTAAATCCGCTATCCACAAAAGTGCTTCCTCCAGCACCGAGGCGTTCAATTCATAATAAATAAATTTGCCCTCTCTGTTATCCCGAATCAGCTCTGCATCCTTCAAAACCGACAAATGACGAGATACCGAGGCACCTGTCATATCAAAATGTTCTACTATTTCACCTGCCGACATTCTACCCTTTTTAAGAAGATTCAGAATCTCTCTTCTTGTCGGGTCGGCAAGTGATTTCAGTGTTTCTTGTAAACCCATTGCCCTTCACCCTTAACCTTTCATTTAACATTTAGCCTAAATGCTAAATGTATTATAAAATAGATTTTTTCCTTTGTCAATACTTTTCGGATAAATTTTATAAATAAGGAGATTTTAATTTATTACAATAATTTTTTAATAACGGACGTTAATTTATTAATGATAAAAATAATATTTTTAATGTTTCTCGTTAAAAAATTGTTGACAAACATAAAA
>JBGVDU010000171.1:0-11566 GCA_045119555.1 Acutalibacteraceae bacterium
ATGTTGAGCCGACACAGCTGCAGCAAGACCTTGTCAACGAATTATCGGTCCGTGCTGACAGTGTTGAGAGCGGTAAAGTTGAACCCGTAGAGGATAACTTTCTTAAAATAACAAGTGACGGACGAAAGGTAGGACTTGACCCACGCTTGATTGACCCAACCCTTGAAGATAATCCAAACACAAAGCTAAACCAATGCGTGGAGAACGTCCTGAAGATACATAAGGAAACTGCCGAGGAAAAGCTGACACAGCTTATTTTCTGCGATTTGGGTGTTCCAAAAGGTTCTGCGAAAACGGAAAAAGGTACGGAAGATGTCGACAGTATTTCCGTAGCTGAACAGGAATCCTTTGAAGATTCGGGGAATTTCTGTATATACGATGATATTAAGCAGAAATTGATTGACGGCGGTGTACCGGCAAATGAAATTGCATATATCCACGATGCCAAAACAGACAAGGCAAAGTCGGAGCTTTTTGAAAAATGCCGTAAGGGTGAGGTTCGAGTGCTTTTGGGTTCTACTCCTAAGATGGGTACCGGTACTAACATACAGGACAAGCTTGTTGCTCTGCACGATTTGGACGTTCCGTGGCGACCTGCAGACCTCGAGCAAAGGCTCGGCAGAATGGTAAGACAGGGCAACAAAAATGAAAAGGTACACTTATACCGATATGTTACAAAAGGTACGTTTGACGCATACAGCTATCAGACACTTGAAAACAAGCAGAAATATATTTCTCAAATTTATACAAATCAAAATCAGCGTACCTGTCAGGATGTTGACCAGCAATCATTAAGCTATGCCGAGATAAAAACTCTTTGTACCGGCGATGAACGACTGAAAGAGCTTATGGTGCTCGATACCGAGGTTTCCAATCTCAATGCAATGAAACGTGACTATACAAATACCGTGTACGAAATGCAGGATAAAATTACAAAGTTTGCCGATATGAAAAGCATATATGAAAACACCATTAACGGAATTGAGAAGGATATTGAAATCTGCTCTTCCTTACCACGAGATTCAGAAACAGGCAGTTGTGCCTTTGAAATAAATGTCGGTGGTACAACATACACCGATAAAACAAAGGCAGCCAAAGCATTGGAGAAGATATGCGATAACGCAATGGCTGAGGTGTCTAAGGGAGGTACGGTTAATATCGGAACTATGCACGGCTTCCCAATTACGTTGAGGTTCTCACCGACAACGGACGAGCTTATGGCTACGGTGAGCGGTTCGGCAAAGTATTCAATCAATTTTTCAACTGCTTCTCAGCCTACGAATATCAAACGTTTATGTAATGTTTTTGACGGCTTGGAGCAACGCTTGACAGATAAAAAGTCTGATTTGGCACGTTTTGAAGTTGAGGTGCAGGAAGCCGAAAAAATAGTAGCCACTCCCTTCGAGCGTGAGCAGGAGCTTGTGGACAAGACTAAGCGAAGAAACACCCTTAAGAATGAACTGCAGTCCGAAGCCGCAAGCAGAGCAGATGAAAAGAAAGAAAAAAACACATATTATTTCTCACTTGCAAATTTGCGTAAGAATGCTCAAAAATGCAAGGAAGAAAATAAAAGCAAGGATAAAAAGAAAGAAAAGAAACAAGGTGTAGGCTTGAACGGCGACGGAAGTATCTAAATATGCAAACACCCCAACTTCGTATCCAATGGATACGAAGTTGGAATTTTTAAGGAGGTTTAACATATATGAAAAAACTATCAAAGTCTTATTTTAAGAACTCAGCAGAATATGCTACTTTTATTGCACCTAAAGTTTTAAACAACAGATTAGAAAAAGTTGTTAAAGGTGTAGATAATACATATTTCATTCTCAAAGAAGATGTGTGCGGTGAGGATTGTATAAATGCAAAATCTCTAATTGATTATGCGATTTTATATTGTCACGTTGATATACATGATATTCCAAGAAATATAAGGATAGAAGAAACGAGTTACTTTATTATGGTTATGCGGATAAGTAGGTATGATTTTGCGAAAAGGTTTTCTTACTTGAAACTATATTTAGATGATATTATGAGCTTAGACGTGAACGAATATTCCAAAAATAAGTGGTACGATGTTTTTTCTGCTTATACAGATGAAACTTTACAGCAATGTATAGCAGAAAGCTTAGAGATGACACAAGATTTACGATACAAGTTTATGGATTTCATCTTAAATCTTCCTTACGAAATACGAAAAAAATATTACCCAATAGAGGTATGATATAAGAAAAGTAAATGCAATAAAGAAAGAGTGGTTATATGTTCACTATAGGCAAATTTAAAAGGAAGAAAAAACTATTTGATAAGCTACAGCCAATCTACTATCCGTTATCTTTAGGAACATTCAGACCTGACACCCTTTTTATATCTGATTATTTATTAAAATCTTTAGAGTGTGTTCTCTCGAATTGTAGCATTGACCCTAATTCATCACAAAACATGATTATGATAGATTTAATTGAAAATCACCCCAAATTCAAAGACAAAAATATAAAGAAAAGCACTTATCCTGTTGCGTTTGATAATTCAACAAAAAAGGATAGAATGTACTACGGTGGTGCTATTTCTGTAAACGAAGAATATGCAAAAAATCTTTATAAAGAATGTAAATTCTCAGATAAAGAAAGCTATATATTTACCGTGAGTTGTTTTATCCGATTGTGTGCTGAAATTGAGAATTCAAATCCGATTACGCCAAGCAAAGATATTCCAGAACATCTATTAGCAACATATAATATTATGTGTTATTATTTCAACAAGACGAAAAATTACGATAAACTCGAAAATATGTGTATTATTCTATTTTTATTATCTAAGAAATACCTTGAAAAAAGCGGTTTGTTATATTAAAATTGTATATCATAATAAGAATAAAGGAACACTTATGAATATTACGTTTTTTTCAAAAATTAAAAACCTATTTTTATATATAAGAAATAGAGAAAAATTGAATAATATCATAGATGTAGTTGAAAAACTTGCAATGAGCAGTGATATTCGCGAACATCAAACAATTTTTTATATAGTAAAAATGTACACCGACAGTATAAACTACCACAACAACTTACATATTTTATACTATGGACATCAATGTAAATCCAAAAAGGAAATAGATTCAATTATAACAAATACAGAATGTAAATTTAAATATGATAAAACGTATAAAATCAACCTCGGTAAAATTCCAATAATAACTGAAATTTGGAATAAAGACAGGTTAGTTAATAATTTATCCTATATAGGCAATTCAAAAAACATATGGGAAGAGCAACCCAACAACCACTTTTTTAAACTTTATTTACCTATTGGTCTAATATATGTGTATAACGGTAATCATTCAATAAATTGCGGTATCATTAAATCCATCGGCGAATTAGAATTTTGCCCCCATAAACTAAACACAGCAATTTATGACATATCCCATCTATACGACATTTTGTATTTTGATGGAATTTATTATAGATATTTATCTAATAATGAAATTCTATCAACAACTACTTTTGAATGCGGTTGCTTGTTTGAAATTGGACGCATTGTTAAAAAGTACAATATAGACTTTTTAGAATTTTTAGAAAATGATATTGACTAAATCTATATATTAAGTGGGTAAAATTCCTCTTACGTTTCATACAATCAAAACAATTTATAAAAACTATTTAAATAATAACCAATCAAATATAACAGGCGGTAACTTCGTATCCATTGGAGAAGAAGTCACCGCCTGCCGTTTTATAAAATTTATTAAAATAGGGGAGCGAATTAATTATACATAAACCATTGCATCATAAAGCAGGTGCTCGGCGTCCATTCGCATACGCTGGGATATAGCGTATTGTTGTAAAAAATCCCCCCTGGCAGCAAGGTATTCCTTGTCTGTTTCTTGCCATTTCATTACCTGTTTGTCAATCGAATTGTTCACCTTCCTTTCTAAGCGAAGAAGATTGAGATAAAGAGTGCCTTTATTGAGCTGCTCCATAAGAAGCTCCGGTTGATAGTCACGCATATAACGAAGTCGTGCATTTATGATTTCAGAAAAGAATTGAACAGTTCGTGCAGTGCCTTTCTCTACATTCTGATATTCTAAAGAGTAATATCTTATTCCGTTATCCTCTTTTGTTTCCCAAAGTGTCCATTTCGGAACGTATCTCCATACTCTGTAAACCATTGTTTCAGAGTTAATTGCTGTTGATTTTGCCATGATTCTCACCTTTCCTTATGTGTGTAATAAAAATCATTCTAATATTTATTCTTAAATCTTTAGTCTTGAACTTTAAAATAAGCCTCTAACGCTTTGATGATAATATCCTGTATCTCATCTGTTTTAGTGCCCTCGGCAAAAAATCTGCTGTATGATTCGTACTTGATTTTTACCGCCTTTGGTTTTTTAGGCTTTTCCTCCTTTCCATTGCCGTTTACGATTTCGTCAATATCATTTTCGGTCAGTGTTCCTGCACGTTGTTTAAGCTGTGCCGATACTTTCATATTGAGCTTTTTCGGGTCTTCGTAGGTGATGAGTTCCTGCTCCTCTTCGGTAAGGTATGATAAATCTACTCCCACACGAATTGGTATTAAAGCGTTGTCAATCCACAGTTTAATATTATCACAACATTTAGCAATACGCAATAGTCTTGCTACTGTAGCTCTGCTCATTCCGTACTCATCACCTACCTTGTCCATTGCCGTTTTTCCTTTTTCCAACTTCGTATCCATTGGAGAAGAAGTTCCGTCGGAGCCTTCGAGCTGTTCAAGCTCTCGGATGATGTCGTTTCTTTTGCCTTGCGAGAACATTTTACTGTGTCGCATTTTCAGTACTTCGGCTTGCTCCGATATCTTGAGATTGTCAAAACCTCTCTGCATTACGTTACTTTCTATGACATACATCTCTGCTTCATCTTCGGTAAGTCCCGACTTTACAATGCAGGGAACGGCGGTCATACCGGCAAGCTTTCCTGCGTTCCATCTGTTGTGACCGATGAGGATTTCGTATTCACTTCCAAGCGGTTGCACAATAATAGGAATAAGGATACCGTTTTTGCGAATGCTATCAACCATATCGTCAAGACGTTCGCCCGAATACAATGTAAATTTGTGGTTGTGGTAAGGAACAAGCTTGTCGCAGCTTATCATCTGTATCTGATTGTTGTTTGATGAGCCGAGCATTGCTCCTAAGTCAAAATTTGCAGTCATTGGTGTTCCTCCTAATTAAGCGTGAATAAGTAAGATATTGCCAGTATCATTGAGGATATATAATATACTGTTTCAACAGGAGAAATTTTTTTAGTACATATCTCTTCCGGTAAATCGTTTAAAATTTCTTCACCGTATTTTTGTTTCATTTCTTTAATAAATTTTTGATATTTCTTGTTTTCCTCAATGTTTATGTATTGAATAATTGCGTAAATAAAAACGATGAGAATAAGAACAATAATTACATATCTTTTTTCTGCCATCAATATTCTCCCTATTAAAGCTTTACAAGCTTGATTTCCGAGTTGTTTTTCTCAAAATGTTTTCGCATTGCGTTGAACGATGTCCAGTACGGTTGGTAATAGTAATATGTATTTTTTTCTCGGATTTCAGCTCGTTTCTTTTCGGATATTTTAAGGTTAGCTAATTTCTTGCTTGAAATCAGTAATTTCTTTCGCTGACAGTAGAATCGTCGTCTTTCTTCGCAATCGTTGCTCATCCATTCAAAGTGCATCTTACCATTAATATAAACTCCGATAACAAATTTTAGGTCACTGGATTTTTCAGTTATAAGGGTTATGTTATATCCGTCAACCAACAGCTTAACTATGCCTACTCCGTAGCTGTCGCACAGTTGACTGTGGACGTCAATCCATTCAATATCCGTCATACTGCCACCTCCTTAGCAAGCTCTGCGTACTCGATACCGAGCTTGTTTTTTGTTTTGCAGAGAGCCACACCGCTTTCTGAGCTTTTAGCTGCTTCTACCGACTTATGTATAACCGTATTAAAAATCATGCCTTTGTAGCACTCAGAAAGCGTTGTAAGTGCGTTTTTGCTTACCTTGGTGTTATCTACCATTGTCGGTAAAATAAGCGGAGAAGCAAGTTGAGAGTTAATTGTGGCGGTTATCTGAGTGTGCAGTGCTGTAAGTGCGGTCAATCCGTCAATAGAAAATTTCTGTGTCTGAACGGGTACTATCATCTCATTGGCGGCGGTCATCGCATTAATAAGCAGTACACCGAGTGCCGGTAAGCAGTCTATAATTACAAAATCATAGTTTGCGGTTACTTCGGGGGATAGAATTCTTTTCAGAATAGTTTCTCTTGAGAGAGTGCTTGACATCGCAACGTCGGCATTGGCAAGGTTAATGTCGGACGGTATAAAGTCAAGATTATTAATTTCGTTGTGTCGTATGCTTTCCTTAACTGTGTCAGCAGATATTATTGAACGGCTGCATACCGTAAGGATAAGCTGTGTCATAGTCGGTTTACCGTCCGATTCCGAATAGCCGAGGTATTCGGAAAGATTTGCCTGTGGGTCTAAGTCTACCAGCAAAACTTTTTTATCCTCCTTGAGAGCAAGAGCAGATCCCAAGTTCATTGCTGTTGTTGTTTTTCCTACACCGCCCTTTTGGTTTGCGATTGCTATTATTTTATTCATTTTAAATTTCTCCTTTTATTGAATATATATACTTGATTTTATCCTATTCATCGATAAGGGCATATTTTTCTTGAACCCATTTCTCAATAAGAGCAACTTCTTCTTTTAGGTTCGGTTCTCTTTCAGGAATCCAGTCTGTTCGCATTTCAATAAGTCTTTCTTCCTTTTCTGCTATGTTATCATCAAGATACTGAGATGCTTCGTCTGCATCTTCCGGATGTTCTGCGAGGCACTCTTTTTCTTCTTTTAATTCTTTAATATAAGACAAAATGTAAAGATAATCCTCCGGGGCATATCCCATAACAATTAAATGACTGAGAAGTGTTTGCTCTGGAAATATCCCGAACCAACAACGATTAAACCACCGTCTTACAAAATCACGTTCATCGCTTCCGTTTGTATATGTACCACAAACTAAATCACCGATAAAATTTTCTATGAGTTGAGAAACTGTTATACTGTGTTCTCCGCAAAGTTTAGTTATTTTATTACAATCTGCATCAGAAAGCTTTATTTTAAAAGTTCTTTCTCGAATTGTTGTGATTTCTAATTCTTGTGTTGTCATTGATTATTCCTCCTGTTTCTATCTGTAATCAAAACTGGTCATATCGGAAGTGATTTCATAAACAAGCTCGTCATTTTCATCTCGAACTTCAACACCGCAAAATCTTATTCCCTTAGCGTATCTGTGTGCATACTCAATAGCATTGTCAGATGTTGGAAATTCTTTAACGGTCAATTCAACATAATCTGTTTCACGTCCGTATCGGTACCAACTGCGATATACTGTGTACATTTATTCAAACCTCCTGAACGGGTGAAATGTTCCTTACAAATATATTATACTTGATATTGTTATCAATGTCAAGTATAATTATAGGGATTAGAATAAATTTTTTATCTCAATCCTATTGACCTTGGCTTTGTTTGCTTTTATAATACAAAATAGTGGTATCACTATCATTCATCATTTATTATGAACGGAGCGTTTTAAATGTCTACTGAAAAAATTTTTATTTGTGAGCGTTGCAATAATGAGTTTACCTCAACTGCAAATCACGCAAAATTCTGTAAAGATTGTGCAAGAATAAGACGAAACGAAAGAGCAAGAGAGTATTCGGCAAATCTTAAAGCTAACAATGTTCGCCACATAGGAGATAGAGCAGTATGTCCCGAATGTGGAAACGAATATATTATCAATAGCGGAAGTCAAAAGGTTTGCGACAGCTGCCGAAAAAAATATACCAACAAGATGAGAGCAAAATCGAATGATAATTATAAATCAAAGGTCTACGATACCGTTTCTTTTTATGTAAAAAAAGGTGAAAAGGATAGCTTAAAAAATCTCATCGAAGGTTATAATGAAGCTACTGGTAACGATATGAGCCTTAATGAGTTCCTTAATAAAGCTGTTCTGCTTCAGCGTGAGATTTTAGAGGCTGAGATTAATGCAAAGACCGGTAACTTAAATCATACAGAAAATTAATGCTTATAAACACCGCTGGATTGACGTACAACGGTGTTTTTCTTTTAAGTCGTTTATTCTTTACCTGTAAACATATAAAGGTAACTTAGCCTCGTTCTATGGCGAATGATCGATAGGTCGGAATAATTTAAACCATAATTTAGAGAATCATCTTTATTTTTCGTACCGGTATAAAGAAAATTGAGTTTCTCCTGCGAGAGTTGTTTATACAATGAAAGCTCGAATGCTCCGATTCCTTTATTTTTGAGATGATACAGAGCTATTCGTGAAAGCTGAATCTGTAAGTCACGGAACTCTAAAGTATCGGCACAGCAGTCCATAATGTCAAGAATATCAAACAGAGTTTTGTTGCTCGAAGATGTATCGGGTAAATTCTCGGTTTCATAGGGGTCATATTGAACAATAGTAGTGTCACTTATAAAATGCAAACTACAATTTACAAACCGTACTAATTCAAACATTTCCTTAATTGTCAATTTATAACTCGGTAGCAAGCTCGCCCATCGTTGCGGTAAAGCTGATAAATTGATAAAATTCATTACTTCTTTTTTGTAGCTTGGTTTTATAGATATTTCCTCTGTGATTAAGTAGTCTACGGACACAGAAAAATATTCTGCGATTATCAAAAGCTTTTCTAAATTTGGAATCAAACCTTTTTTCCAACTTGTGATAGAAGCGGGGGAAATGTTCAATTCATTTCCTACAACTCGTGGTTTCTTTCCGTGAAGTTCACAAAGGTATTCGAATTTCTGCCAAAACAAAGTTATTTAATCTCCTCTCAATAATTTTGAAACATTATTCCTTATAGCTCATTCTATCGTGTCTGCCGCTGAACAACCTGTTGCTGTAACGGATAGTATCATAGCTGCTAATCCGATAAGTATAACTTTAAATTTTTTCATAATTAAATGTACCTTTCTTTTATAAAAATTTGTTATTGAAGAGATGTTGTGGATTTCTCTTTTTTCTTCTCTTTCTGATTTTCCGACTTATCCAAATATTCACTTATAGTTTGCCTTGCGTAGTCGAGTTGTTCAAGCTCGGCTACTATTTTTTTATACTCCTCGTTCAGAGTCTTTCGTTGGTTCATAAGTTCCGTCCTCCGGGTATACAGCGTTTCAACTTTCGGAATCTTTTTATCGGGATATTTTTCCGTAAGCTCTCGCTTGGCTCCGTCAAAATACTTCAGTTCATTTTCGTGGTTCTTGGCGAATTTTTTCTTGAAGGTGGCTTGCTTATATTCTTCGTTTACGGGTTTGTATTTGAAGTAGGTATTAAGCAGCTTTATTGTATCTCCAATATCGTCAATTTGCTGTTGCAGAGCGTTGAGTTTGCCGACGATTTGAACCCTGTCACCGTATCTTGAGATTGCACGATTTTCGAGTTCTTCACGATTATTCAAGTTGTGTTCCGTAAGGATATTGAGAAGCTTTGCAGCCTCCTGCATATTCCGAATTTCCGCCCAGCGTTCAAGTCCCTTTGACTGCTGAAATTTCTCCTGCGATGTGTCGATAAGCTTTGACTTTTTCGGTGTAAGTCGTTGTCCTGTTCTGAGCAAATAGGTTTGCTCTATTCGCCGTCTGATTTGCGGTTCATCGTAATACCAACCGAGAGTTTTTCCTCGTGCAACTTTTTCTTTTCCGTCGTGCTTAATTTTAAATTTTATCTTAATCACGTTCTGCGGAGTATAGACAGTTTCAATATCCTTTGCCCGAAGTTTTTCAAGAAAATCTTCAAAGCTGTCACTCTCCATAATCGTGTTATCAATATCATTTTTAAGCTTCGTTTTCCACGATTTTCCGAGCTTATCCATTTCCCATTCGTAATGAGTTTTGCCCTTTCCAAGCTCAGGATTTTTGATTATTCCCAAGCCGTGTTCGGTACAAATTTCATCGCTGATTTTTTGAATTTTTTCAAAGACTTTTCCGCCACGGTTCATTTGATATTCAAAGCTTCGATAATTAATGAAATCAACCTCGTTGAAAATGATGTGATTATGTATATGGTCTTTGTCAATGTGGGTGGAGATAACGTACTGATACTGATTTTTCAACAGTTTTTCCGCAAGCTCTAAACCAACTTGATGAGCCTGCTCCGGTGTGACTTCGCCCGGTTCAAAAGACTGTACAAGGTGCTGTGCAAGAACCGTGGTTTTGCCCGTTCCAAGCTTACGAATTTCATCAAATTCTTTAGCCGCTTTTTTTCCGTCAGCCGTACAATTAAGAGTGCTGACAAGCATACCGTTATCGGTCTTTTCTTTATTCAAAATATAGTCTATTGCTTTGTTAAGCGTAACGCCGATTGGATGGATTGTAGTGACCGCCAAGTTTCCTCAACCTTTTCTTTTATTTCTTTAATATCATCGGAGTAAATGGTATTGGTTTTGTTTACTCTCAGTGCTATCTGATTGATGTTTGTTCCGATGCCGGAAATATCTTTTTTCATCTCATTTAACATCTCATCATTGTAGTTTATCACCATTCCTGCGATTGCCATTTTTCGTAGATAGCAGGATAGGTTTTTTGAACCTGATAGCTTTGCTTTTTCTTTTACAAAATTCAACTCATCGGGAGCTAAACGAAAAGATATTTTTATCATCCTGTTATTATTAATGTTATCCATTTTGGTTTGTTCCTTATCCATTTTTATTTGTTACAAAAGTGTTCTATTAAACAGCTTGTTCCATAAACAAATATGTGAATTATAAGAATAACGATTATTCTTTTTTTAAAATTTGTCGGATAAATAATATAAAACCTGTTGCCGTATTCTTCGGTTTCTTCGTAATCAAAAAGATTTTTTGTAAAAAAGTTTTTGATTTTTAGCACAGTTTTCATTCTCAATCATTCCCCCAAAAAATATCTATAAGCATAGTAATCCGTCAAAAAATCATTTGCATCAAAGTTGTTTTTGTTTGTCGCAGTATCGACAGTTTCTGTTTCAAAATTCGCATCATTATAAAACTCCCTAAGGTCATTAAAGGTACTTTCGAAAAGGAGCCAACTACCGTAACAAACCATAAGAACAGCGATAATTCTAACAAAGATGATAAACATATCAAAGTCAATAAATATATCCTTTTGTTCATCGTTTTTGCTTTCTTGTTTCATTTCCTCAATGAGAAAATCATCTTTTTTCTTGTTCATTTTTAGTCCTCCAAATATTGATTTTTTATTAGAATATTATCATCAAACTACTTTGAAAATTTTAAAAATTTGATGTAATATTTCTGCTGTTGTTAATAAACTGTTTGAATTTATTTTTTGTGTTTATCGGTTTGATTTTTTGAAAAAATTTGTTTGGTTTTACAGGAAAATGCGAAAGCATTTTTTTAATTTTTGCAACGCAAAAATTAGTTACGGGGTTTTAGGGGTTGCCCCCTGACAAGCATAGATTTTCGGCAGAAAATCGCTATTTGTCGGACAAATAGCAGTGCTTGCTATTCTTGTA
>JBGVDU010000172.1:0-2800 GCA_045119555.1 Acutalibacteraceae bacterium
ACCGTCACCGAAAATCCAGCCTGTGGAATCAACTGCAAAGAATGTGTTTTCGGAAATAGGAGTATCGGAATCTGTATCTCCCGGATTTGTGGTTGAACCGCCGTAAGTAAAGGTTGTGCCGATAATTTCGTTGTCCTTGTAGCCGATTAAGTGTCTGAGAATAATAAGTGTGTCCAATGTGTTGATTTCGCCGTTTTGATCAAGATCGGCAACGGCTTTTTGTGTTTCGGAAAGACTGCCGTAGCCTATAAGAGTTCTCAAAACAGTAAGAGAATCTATGTTATTGATTTCGCCGTTGTTATCAACGTCACCGTACATGAGTGTTACACCGTCGGGGTTGTACTCGCTCCACTTGTCGTTTTGGAAAATCATGCTGTCTGTACTAACCTTATGACCTCTCTGTGTAGTCTGGTCAGCACCGCCGTCACTGAAGATAACGCTTGCTTCGCCAACCTTGAGGTCCTCGGGAAGCTCGTAGAAGTAAAGTCCCGATTCTTCATCATAATCCATGATAACGCCGGGCCAAGCGGCATTGCATGTTGAATATGTTACTGTTCCGTCTGAGTCCTTTACCTCATAGAATGCGTAAACACAAACGCTCTTGAAGTTTCTTGTTGAATTATCGAAGTAAACGAACACGCCTGTGCCTGTTCCTGCTTCTTTTGTGTAGAAATGAGTTTCCTCGGTAGTCTTTGTGCCGTTTGTTGCTGTAACGGTAAGAGAAATAACGTCACCCGGAACAGAACCCTCACCGAGAGTAACCTTAACGCTGTCTGTAAACTCAACAGCTTCTCCGCCGTTGATGCTGTATGTACCCGATTCGGCATTCTCAAGAGTAATTGTTACAGGCATTGTGTCTGTCTTGAAGGATGTGTCTTCCTTAGAGAAGTTAGCTTTTGGAGTTGTTTCCGCACCCTCGTAGATAACTGCGATGTCGGTTGAACCGATAGTACCCGAAATAACACCGTTTGTAACTGTGAATTCATTGCCTGTGATTGCATCAATGTATGTACCGTCAGCCATAGCCTGTGTTGTAACGGATACATCTGAGCTTGTACCGAGGTTTACAAGAACGATACCGCTGTCGCCTCTCTGAACAGCTACAACGTCGCCGTCATTGTAAACGGAATCCGATGTGCCGATAAAACGATTGTGGAACTTGTTAATCTCGCTTACTGCCGTGCTCTTCCAAGCAGAATCGGCAGGGCCGCCCATGATTACGCCCGGACGGGAGAGGTAGAGTGCTGTGGATTCGCTTCTTGCCGCAACTACTGCCCAAGCCTTAGCGATTTCCTCGTTTGAAATATCGGAGGTGTTTGCAAGACCTGCAGAACCCGACTGACCCATGTATGTGTCGTGTGATTCAGCCCAAAGAACAAAGTTTGAGGCATCGTCATCGTAGGAATAAGCCTGTGAAGCAACAACCTTTTCTGCGTTCTTCTTGTAAATGTTTACAAGTGTTGCGTCACCTGTTTTGTTGTCTGTTACGTCAAGATACTGAGTATAAGCTGTAATGCTTCTGCCTGCACCCGGAGTGTTGAGAATCTCGCCGTAGCAGTAGATTTCGTTGCCCTTTGATTCAGCATACTCGGTAGCCGTGCCGATTACATTCGGCCAGAAGTCGGAAGCGTAGTCGCCGTCCTCGGGAGTTTCGATGTGCTTTGCGGCGTCAAAACGGAAGCCGTCAACGCCTGAGTCAATGCACTCCTCAAGCAAGCTGATTACTCTTTCCTGAACGTAGGAATCGCTTGTGTTCAAGTCGGGAACACCGACGAGAGTACCTTGAGTGATGTACTCAATGCTTGAATCGGAAACTGTTTTCTTGATTTGATGAAAATACTGATCTGTGTTATTGTAAATCTCAGGCTCGTATTTTTCGATGTCCTCATAATATGTAAATGAGTCACCGTTCTGATTGTTAGCCATGTGGTTTGAAACAATGTCGCAGATAATCTTAATGCCGTAATTCTCGGCTTCCGCACAAAGCTCTTCGAGGTCTGCCTTAGTGCCGAGCCAGCTGTCATTGCCTATTGAAAAGCTGAGCGGCTGATAAAGCTTCCACCACTGACCGGAAGTATCCTTGGAATCGCAGAAATCCTTCGGCTGCTGTACGGGAGATGTCTGTACTGTTGTGTAGCCTGCCTGTGCGATTGCAGGGAGGTTTTCTTTAATTGTATCGTATGTCCAGTTAAAGGCATGGAGAATTACTCCCTCGGCCGTTGTATCGGCAAGACCGTAATCCTGAGCCTCTTCGGCGGCTGCACTTGAAGCAGCGGCAGGAAGTGCCGATGCCAACAATGCAATACTGAGTACCGCACTCAATAATTTTTTACCCATAATATCCTCCTTAAAACTTTTGATAATTAGGCAATATTATTATACCTTTTTTTTATCACAATTTCATCAATTTTTGTACCGAAAATTGGTTTGATTTTTTGTGCTAAATTTACATATCGGGCGGCTGTCGGGGGCGATGTGTGAATTTTGATTGATAAATTCGGTAAAAAATTGGTATAACACAGAGTAAAGAGAAAACCGCTTTCTCAATTTTCATTTTTGAGAAAACGGTTTTTTATGATTTTATAATGCCCAAAACTGATACATATCAAAATACAAAATATTAAGCACGCAAGCAAGGAGGGCAATTACTGTTGCAAAGCATTTAATTTTCGACCCAACGGAGGTGCTTTCACTTTTGCGAAGTGCTCTGATTGTAAATACCAATGTTATAACCATAAGCACGGCAAAAGCTCCCATTAATGCCGATTGCCATATATAATTACTGCTCGGTGCGTAGGAG
>JBGVDU010000173.1:0-2042 GCA_045119555.1 Acutalibacteraceae bacterium
GAAAAATCAGAAACTATATTGACATTGTTAAAGAGGGCGAAAGCGGCTATGATATTTACATAAAAAGCGATGCTGTTCTCAATCAAAAAGACAGGTCGGCTTGTGAAGCCTATGATGTTGATTCCAACCCGAATTTGTTGAAAAAGGCAAAGAAGGATAATCCGGAAATTGATGTTCTGATTAGAAATTTTATGTGTAAAAATTTCTTTGATATAAGAGCGTTCGGTGCTGTAATGACTACCTTCGTCAAGGCAAACTTTAACTGCGGACAAGTCAGAGGTCCTGTTCAGCTTGGCTTTGCCCGTTCGGCAGACCCTGTTACGACGCAGGAAATTAGCGTTATAAGATGTGCCATAACAGCCGATAAGGATTCCGACAAAACAAACACAATGGGCAACAAATTTATTATTCCCTACGGACTGTACAAGGCAGAGGGATATATTTCCGCAAATCTCGCCCGAAAGGTGACAGGCTTTACAGAGGAGGATCTCGAGCTTTTGTGGGAAGCAATTATCAATATGTTTGAGCACGACCATTCCGCCGCAAGAGGTAAGATGTCTGTTCGCAAGCTGATTATTTTCAAACACGACAGTGAACTCGGAAATGCTCCCGCATATAAGCTTTTTGATACAATTAGCATCAAACGTAAGGAGGGCGTAAAAATAGCAAGATGCTACGGTGATTACGATGTTACTGTTGATACAGCATCTTTGCCCGACGGCGTTTCCTGTGAGATTAGATAATGTATAAGGACGAGGATCTGCTTAATATTTCGGGAATCCAGCATTTCGCCTTTTGCAGACGTCAGTGGGCATTGATACATATTGAGCAGCAGTGGGCGGAAAATGTGTTGACCGTCAGCGGCAATATCATGCACGAAAGAGCACACGACAACACTCTTTCCGAAAAGAGGGGAGATGTTATTGTATCGAGAGGTATGCCCGTGTGCTCTTATGACCTTGGAATTACGGGGGTCTGCGATGTTGTTGAATTTCATAAATCAAGCAGTGGTGCGATTCTCAGAGGAAAAGAGGGGTATTATAAAATTCTACCCTTGGAGTATAAAAACGGAGAACCGAAAGAAAATGATTGCGATATTCTGCAGGTAGCCGCACAGGCTATGTGCTTAGAGGATATGTTTTGTACAAAGATAGAGGAAATAAGTATCTTTTACGGAAAAACAAAACGAAGATTAAAGGTACCGCTTGACGATGCTTTAAGAATTCGTGTTAAGACAATCGTTGAAGAAATGCACGCCATGTATAACCGTCGCTATACTCCAAAAGTAAAAACAAATAAGCATTGCCGCTCATGTTCTCTGAATGATTTGTGCTTGCCGAAGCTTAACAAAAATCTTTCCGTAAAGAAATACATAAGCGAGAAATTAGCAGAGGACACGTTATGAAAAAGCTACTAAATACACTTTACATAAACTCGCCCGATAAATATTTGTCACTCGACGGCGAAAATCTGGTGGTAAAAGAAAACGGTACGGAATACGGCAGAGTACCGCTGCATAATCTTGAAGCTGTGGTAACAACGGGAAGTGCGGGTATAAGTCCGGCACTTCTCGGCAAATGTGCGGAGAAAGGCATTTACGTTTCTTTTCTGAGCCGCAGCGGAAAATATTTGGCAAGTACGGTAGGCCCTTACTGTGGGAATGTTGTTCTGCGGAAAAAACAATACAGAATTTCCGAAAACGAAGATTTATGCACCGATATTTCAAAGAATATTATTTCGGCAAAGCTGTACAATTCCCGTTGGGTTATTGAAAGAGCAACAAGAGATTATGCAAATTCTCTTGATGTTGAGAAACTGAAAAAGGTTTCGTTACAGCTGAAAAATTCGATAGACCGTGCGGTGAATGACTGTAACAATACGGAGCAGCTCAGGGGAATAGAGGGAGAAGCGGCGGCAAGGTATTTTTCGGTTTTTGATGACTTGATTTTACAGCAGAAGGACGATTTTTTCTTTCACGAACGTACCAGACGCCCTCCGTTGGATAACGTAAACGCAATGCTTTCCCTTTCTTATACTCTTTT
>JBGVDU010000174.1:0-2650 GCA_045119555.1 Acutalibacteraceae bacterium
AAAAATCCGATTTAAATTTCTACCCCAGAGCTAAAAATAATAAAATTAAACGATTTAAATTTTTCGTGTGCAAATCGGGTGCATTTTGGGGGCAGCGTTTAATTGTAGGGCGGGTGCATTTCTGCAAAACTCTGTTCTCACTATATATTCTACACCTGTCGTCATCACAGATATCAATTCTCACTAATCACAAATTCCTTGCCCCAGGCAACACCTTTTAAACTTCTTCCTACTACCACATGGACATGGTTCATTTCTTCCTATTTTTTCTTTTTCCGAAATCGATCTACTCTCTTCCTGAGCTATGCTCGACATAATCGTGATAAGTAATTCGCCCTTGGAATCAAGGGTATAAATATTCTCTTTTTTAAAGCAGGTTTCAACGCTGATCTCCTTTAATTCACGCACAGTAGTCAAACTGTCAACGGTGTTACGGGCAAATCTGCTGACAGATTTGGTGATAATTAAGTCGATCTTTCCGGCTTTTGCGTCTGCAGTCATTCTTTTAAATCCCTCACGGAATTTTGCCGAAGTCGCAGAAATTCCGTCATCTGCGTATAAGCCCACAAATTCCCAGTCACTTCGGCTCTTAATATAATTGGTGTAGTAATCAACCTGTGCTTGATAACTTGACTGCTGCTCTTCTTGGTCGGTACTGACACGAGCGTAACCCGCCACTCTACGCTTTTTCTTTGAATTGATTGGCGTAAACGTAAACTTGTTAAGCGTTGCGGGTATGGTGGTGATCTTTTTTTCAGCCATAGAACCTTCCTCCTTCGTGTGACATTGTATCAAATCTCCATTCTATTAATCACTCAATTTAGCTTAAAAGTCAACTAAATATCAGAATATAACTTTCCGAAAACAGGTTGATATTTTTCAAGGAAAATTGTATCAATGCGACAATACTCTTTTTGGGTAATCGCACCCTGCATTAGAAACTATATCAGACTCATCGTAGTCTGATATAGCTTCTCGTTATTGAATTCTTTACTTGTCATTTCGTCCTCCAATTCGTGCTTCATGAAAGCAGTCTTGACTGCAATATTTACGGTGCTTGTTTCCGTATACGCTGAAACTCCTGCCATAGCATTCGCAGGTAAAATAATAAACAGATTCTCCGTGATCGTTGTTTCTGTTGCGATACCACCAGCTCATTCTGCATTTATCGGAACAGAATTTCTTTTTACGCTTTCCTTCTATATGGATAAGCGGAACGCCGCAGAATTTACATTTATCTGCTCTTCTATTTGTGTTCAGTTGTATTCTCTTCAACAGGCTCAAGGAATAATTCTTCTTCAAGGTTTTCTTCACAGTAATCTGCAATCGTATCATCACGATGTCTGCTGAAACATGACTTGATCGTATTTACCGATACCTCAACTCTTTCTGATATTTCGGGTAGAGAACAACCCTTGCTCCGTAAAAACAGTATTCTGTTCTTTTGCTCGCTTGTCATAAAGCACACCTTCCTATAAATCCCAAAACGAAATGGCTGTATGGATAGGAGCTTTCCATACAGCTGTTTTTACATATTCAATTATTTTACTGTGATCTGAACTCTATCGATAGACTTTCCTGCTTCCCCCGCAAAGGTGTCGGAGCTGCCGCCCGTATCGATCTTGTTCTCCATCCATGAGAGATAATCCTTTGAGCCGATGGTGCGGACGCGGTAACGGATCGTATGCTTGCCTGCAAAAATAGTGATCTTGTCTATATTGCCGTTTGAAAGCTGATGCGTCTGAACTGCAAGGGTATCGCCGTTCAGATACACACGAATACCCTTAATCGGCTGTTCGTCTAAACCGGCATAATCCTCAAGATTTCTGACTGTCGGTAGCCAGCCCGAAGTATCGGTAAACACCTGGTATGTAATATCGGGTGCAGTCTTTTTCGTTGTGTTCGATGTAGCCTTATTCGTAGTAGTTTTAGTCTCAACAGCCGTTGTGGTATTGGCGGTTTTATCAGGCTTTCCGAAATCACCGTAGTAATAGTTAGCGTCCACTTCGCCATTGATTCCATCAACTTTCGCCGTTCCATACTGCCAGATAATGTACTCTCCCGTATAACCGCAGGTCGGATTCCAATGAGCAACCCAGCGGATATACTCCTTGATCTCGGTCAGATAGCTGTTCCACCACGAAAGAGAAGAATACACACCGGGAATAAATCCTTCCTTTTTCAAGCCTTCACAAATAATTTTGCAGGCTGTAGGAGCAAATCCCTCTGATCCTTGCTCTTCGCAATCGAGAAAAATCGGCAGTTCAAAGGTATGTCCCTTTATAAGACGAAGAATGTGGGCAAGTTCTGACTTAGCCTGTGTTTCTGTCTTTGCATATGAGTAAAGATACACACCTTTCGGAATTTTAAGGCGTTCACACTCTGCAATATTACGAGCATACTGCTTATCGTCCTGAGCTGTCATATCGTCACCGTAACCGCAGCGAATAATCGCTCCGTCAATGTGGTTTTTAACCTTATCCCAATCAATACTGCCCTGATGTTCGGAAACATCTATAACATTTTTTCTTTCGTTTGTGTTCACCGACTTCTCCTCTTCTCGGTTAGTTTCCGAACTGCCATATCGGGGTCGAATAATTCCAATAATACTGCTATAATAGCGTGTCATTTTCAGAACATATCCGCCGTT
>JBGVDU010000175.1:0-2732 GCA_045119555.1 Acutalibacteraceae bacterium
TTCTCGCAATATTTAATGTAGGCAGTCTGTTGGATTTGTCGGGCATACTGAATCTACCCACATGGGCATCGAATATCGGCAGTCTTTTAGTATTTGCAATGATAATTCTCTGCATGCTGAAATTCAGCTTATGGAAAAAGAACTTGAAAAAATCCGATAAGTGAGATAAAAATAAAATGGATAAACAACATGAAGAAAAATAAAAATGTAATTTCAGAAAACTATCTTGAGCGTATTCCTAAACACTGCCCGTCGATAACATGGAAAACGGACGATGACGGAATCGTGACCCTTGAAATCGCAAATACAGGCTGGGCAAACCGTATTGCACAAAAAATATTCAAGCGTCCCCGTATAAGCTACATTCATCTTGACAAATTCGGCAGCTTTGTATGGACTGTAACAGACGGAAAAAATGACATTACAGAGCTTGGAAAGTCGGTAAAAGAAAAATTCGGTAACGAGGCTGAGCCGCTTTACGAAAGGCTTGCACAGTATTTTAGGATTTTAGACAGCTACCATTTTATTGAGTGGGCAAACAAAGAACAAATTTAAGTAACAGTTTTTTGGGCAGTGGCAATTTTCAAGTTGTCACTGCCTGTTTAATTACAGCTTATCGTTCGCTTTTGTGAGAGAGGTTGATATATTTTTATGTAACGGAATTGTTAAACGGATCAAAACAAAAGTATTTTATATAAACAAATTTTAACCAAATCATTAATTTTTGAAATTTTAAAAATATAAATTGCAATGAAAATTGATTTTTTACACGTTTTTTGCTGTTTTAAACGTATTTTTACAATTTTTTTGAAAGTTTATGCAATTAACTATTGCATTTTTATTCCAATAGTGATATACTCTAAGGGTATTCTCGAATTGAACAAATTTTCAATTCAATAAAAACTGGAGGATTATAAAAATGGCATTGAAAAATGAATATTTGATTAGCGTTCTTGAAACAGTTAAAAAGCGTAACGCAGGTGAGCCTGAGTTTATCCAGGCTGTAACAGAGGTTCTTGAGAGCCTTGAGCCTGTTGTTGAGAGAAGACCTGACCTCGTAGAGGCAGGCGTAATTGACAGACTC
This sequence comes from Acutalibacteraceae bacterium, assembly GCA_045119555.1. Lineage (GTDB taxonomy): Bacteria > Bacillota > Clostridia > Oscillospirales > Acutalibacteraceae > RUG592. The sequence goes on from JBGVDU010000175.1 coordinate 1,085, forward strand.
GTTGAGCCTGAAAGACAGATTATCTTCAGAGTTCCGTGGGTAGATGACAACGGCAAGACACAGGTAAACCGTGGCTTCAGAGTTCAGTACAACTCTGCTATCGGTCCTTACAAGGGTGGTCTTCGTCTTCACCCGTCAGTATATATCGGTATCATTAAGTTCTTGGGCTTCGAGCAGGTATTCAAGAACAGCCTTACAACTCTCCCCATGGGCGGCGGTAAGGGCGGCTCCGACTTTGATCCTAAGGGTAAGAGCGACGGAGAAATCATGCGTTTCTGCCAGAGCTTCATGACAGAGCTTTACAGACACGTTGGCCCTGATTGCGACGTTCCTGCAGGTGATATCGGTACAGGTGCAAGAGAGATCGGCTACATGTTCGGTCAGTACAAGAGACTTTCCAACGAGTTCACAGGCGTTCTCACAGGTAAGGGTCTTACATACGGCGGTTCTTTGGCAAGAACAGAGGCAACAGGCTACGGTCTTTGCTACTTCACAAACGAGATGCTCAAGGCTAACGGCAAGAGCTTCGAGGGTAAGACAGTAGTTATCTCCGGTTCCGGTAATGTTGCTATCTACGCTACACAGAAGGCAACAGAGCTCGGTGCTAAGGTTGTTGCTCTCTCCGACTCCAACGGTTACATCTACGACAAGAACGGTATTGATCTTGCAGCTGTTAAGCAGCTCAAGGAAGTTGAGAGAAAGAGAATTAAGGAATACGTTACAACTCATCCGGATGCTACCTACACAGAGGGTTGCAGCGGTATTTGGAGCATTCCTTGCGACATCGCTCTTCCTTGTGCTACTCAGAACGAGATCGACAAGGCAAGTGCAGAGCTTCTCGTAAAGAACGGCTGCTTCGCAGTTGCAGAGGGTGCTAACATGCCTTCTACTCCTGAGGCTATCGAGGTTTACCTCAGCAACGGTATTCTTTACGGACCTGCTAAGGCTGCTAACGCAGGCGGCGTTGCAACATCAGGTCTTGAGATGAGCCAGAACTCCGCAAGACTTAGCTGGACATTTGAAGAGGTTGACGCTAAGCTCCAGGGCATCATGAAGAGCATCTTTAAGTCCTGTGACGAGGCTGCTAAGGAATACGGTCTTGAGGGCAACTACATGGCAGGTGCTAACATCGCAGGCTTCCTTAAGGTTGCAGAGGCTATGAAGGCTCAGGGTTGCGTTTAATTAATAAACCTTTTCGCATATCTTAATTATAATTTACTTAATAGCATTAACAACTACTCCTTACAACTATAAAAATTCCCATCGAGTGTATCTCGGTGGGAATTTTGGTTTTGGTTTTGGTTTTGGTTTTGTTTTTCTTTTCGTTTTTTGCTCTCGTTATTGGCGTAGTATATGAAATTTGTTGAAAAAATGCCGTATAACGGCATTTTTGAGAAGTAATTTATGTTAAGGGCGTTGCCCTTAAAACCCACGAGGGCTCTGCCCTCGACCCGCAAGCCTTTGAAAAGGCTTGAGCGAAACTTTAATATTTGGGGGCGGGGGCTTTTATACTTTTTGACTGAAGCTTTATTTTTTTCGACTGAGGCTTTAATATTTTTTATCGTTAGCAAAGCGTAAAAAACGACATCGTTGCAGGCTTGCAGCAATGTCGTTTTCTCCTTGGTTTTCGTTTTATTCTTTTGTGATT
>JBGVDU010000176.1:0-1010 GCA_045119555.1 Acutalibacteraceae bacterium
CCGAGCTGTTACCGCCTGACGAAAACGGAAAAATCGCACAAAAGACAGAAGACAACATCGGGCCTTATGAATTGCACGACTTTTTCCTTTATCACTTCGTAAGATTCGGAGTATCAAAAGAAAAGCTGCTTTTACTTGCATGCAAGGCATTCAGCGGTGTTTATGAAAAAGAGTTTATTGAAAAATGGCTTAATGTATTTATTAAAAGATTTTTCATCAGTCAATTTAAGAGAAGCTGTATTCCCGATGCACCGAAGGTAGGTTCTGTATCACTCAGTCCACGAGGTGACTGGAGAATGCCGAGTGATGCAAGCTTTAATATATTTATTTAAAGCTTCGCTAAACCTAAAATATCTTTCGGCTATCACCTATTAAAGTTTCGCTCAAGCCTTTTCAAAGGCTTGCAGTTTCCAAAGACAGCGTCTTTGGTCGCTCACCGCAGTGAGCGAAACTCCTTTATACTCCACTCAGCGGAGAGGGGCACTAAAGAAATTTTCGCATTTCATGCGGTTTGAATGGGGAGAACCTGCTGACAGTGGTTCTCCCCGGAGTATCTGACGGTTATAATCGTCAGATACTTTTTGTTTTTGGTATGTTGTTTACGGGTGGTTTGTTGTTTGCCGATTTATGATTTTAAGCTTTGCTTAAAATCTGTTCTCTATTTACTCAACTTTTGCCCCTCTTGCCGGGGCGGGGCACCTACTTTTGCTGTTCGGCAAAAGTAGGCAAAAGCGAAGTCAGGGGAAATTGCCTGAAAACGGCAATTTCCCCCGACACCCCCGTGTCGGGTCTATTACTTGGTTTTTCTACCTTAGTCCTTTGCCGCTCGCTCTGGGTGAAACCCTACGGGTTTCAAGTCGCTCGCTTTCATCTCGGCGACCTTGCGACCGCCTTTGTTTATTTTTTATTTTTGTTTTTGCAACGACCTATTTAAGTTTCGCTCAAGCCTTTTCAAAGGCTTGCAGATTCCAAAGACAGCGTCTTTGGTCGCTCACCGCAGTGAGCGAAAC
>JBGVDU010000177.1:0-1889 GCA_045119555.1 Acutalibacteraceae bacterium
TATGTCAATTAGGCGGACTTTTGTCTGTCTACTTTAGTCCTCTGCCGCTCGCTCTGGGTGAAGCCCTACGGGCTTCAAGTCGCTCGCTTTCATCTCGGCGACCTTGCGACCGCCTTTGTTTTTTTGTTTTTTATTTTTTACTTTAGTTTTTTTGCTTTACCTACTTAAAGTTTCGCTCAAGCTTTTTCAAAAGCTTGCAGATTCCAAAGACAGCGTCTTTGGTCGCTCACCGCAGTGAGCGAAACCCTTTATACTCCACTCAGCGGAGAGGGGTACTGGGAATTTTTCGCACTTTCGTGCAATTTGAATGGGGAAAACCTGCTGACAGTGGTTTTTCACGGAGTAGCTGTCTGTTGCAAATGTTTCATACCTTCAACCAGCTTCAGCCTAATTTCTTAATTTCTAAATTTCTCAATTACCCTTTTCAATGCTTATCTTATTGAACACGTCAAGCAGGTCGTCAACCTTATGATTTTTCTTTTCTTCTCCCTTAATGTCAACGATTGCATTTCCCTCGTGCATCATTATAAGACGGGAGCCGTATTCGATGGCGAATCTCAAATTATGCGTTACCATAAGAGTTGTTATTTGACTTTTCTTAACAAATTTATCGGTAAGCTGCATTACAAGCTCGGAGGATTTTGGGTCGAGGGCGGCTGTGTGCTCGTCAAGAATGAGCATTTCTATATCCGCCATATTTGCAATTACAAGTGCCAACGCCTGTCGTTGACCGCCGCTCAGACTGCCCACGGGGACATTCATTCTGTTTTCAAGACCCAATCCGCACTCCTCTACAAGTGTACGATAGTAATCAATGCGTTTTTTATTCACTCCGAAGCCTAAGCCGAAAGGCTTATTTTTGTTATCGGCAAGCGACATATTTTCCAAAATCGTAAGGTTCGGACAAGTTCCCATTCTCGGCTCTTGAAAAACACGCCCCATGTATCTTGCTCTTTTGTACTCGGAAAGCTTAGTCACATCCTTGTCACCGAAATATATCTTTCCCGAATCACAGGGCATTGAACCGCAGATAATGTTAAGCAACGTCGTTTTACCACTGCCGTTTGAACCTATTACCGAAACGAACTCGCCCTTTTCGATATTCAGATTGAAGTTGTCAAAAATCGTACATTCATCAATCGTACCTGCGTTAAAAACCTTGTTTATATTCTCAAGCCTTAACATTTTTCTTCGCTCCCTTCTTTTCAAATACACCGCTAACTATAAGAGCAAGAACGAAAAGCACACTCATAAGCAGTTTGTTGTAATCAGACGGCAATCCGAGAGATACGGCAATTTGCAAGCATGCCTTATAGATAATCGTTCCGAAAATAACCATTGTTGTTGCTTTCATAAATGAAATTTTCTTAAAAAGCGTCACTCCGATAATAACACTTGAAAGGCCGAATACAACCATACCCGTACCCATAGTCGTGTTAGCCGTTTCGTTTGCCTGTGCGATAACTGCTCCCGACAAAGCCGCAAGTCCGTTACCGAGTGCCAAGCCCAGAATTTTTGTTACACCGGGGTTCTTTGCAAGCATAACCACAAATTGCTCGTTCGCACCTGTTGCCTGCAAAAGCATTCCGCTCTTCGTTTTTAAGTACCAATCTATAAGCAGTTTTACAATTATAACAAGAACTATCACAATCACAAGCTTTCTTACGGTTACGCCGCCAACCGATTCGGGAATAATTGATGCAAGACTGCCTGTAAAAATAGTATCGTAACCGAAAATTGATGCTATCGACTGCCCGCCTGTGCCCAATTTTACGATTATCAAATTAATCGAAAGCAAGGAGGTATAAACGAGAATTCCGCAAAGCAACGGGCGAATATTTAATTTAACGTGCAAAATTCCCGTTACACATCCTGCCAGGCATCCCGAA
>JBGVDU010000178.1:0-4000 GCA_045119555.1 Acutalibacteraceae bacterium
AAATCAAAAATACATCTGTCAATCCAAGAAAAAAATTACTGTTTATTTTATAAAATATATCAACCCAATAAACAAATATATTTTAAAAAATAAATTAAAGAATTTACGATATTTATATCAGACAATTTTCAGTATTATGATATCAATTTGCTATTTAAATTATACACTAAGCATATACAAATGTCAACATAATTATAATAAGCATATATTGTATCACATGTATTAAATAACTGTTAACAAAAAATAAACATGCTGATATAGCCATAAAAGCAATATCAGCATGTAATTTTTTATACTATTTATTAAAAACTAACTGAATTAAAAGTCAACATCCAAATCATAGTAACAAGCTTTAAGCAGCTTTTCCATTTCCTCCTGGCTTGGCTGACGAGGATTGGAGCCTGTGCAGGCATCACCGATTGCATTCTTTGCAATTTCGGGCAATCTCTCAAGGAATACGTCCTCAGGAACAAATCCCTGCTCTGTCGGGTAGGAATCGGCACCGTAATTCTTAATGCAATGAGGAATGTTCAAATCATCATTCATCTTTCTGAGATAAGCAATGAGCAAATCAATTTTCTCATCCGTGCTTTCTCCGCCAAGACCCATGAAGTCAGCGATAGCACCGTATCTCTCTGCAGCCGTTTCGTCCTTAGCGTTAAATGCGATAACCTTAGGCAAATACATAGCATTTGCAGCACCATGAATAATATGAGCACCGTAATCCGCAAAAGCCGCACCCGTTTTGTGTGCCATAGAATGAACTATGCCAAGCAAAGCATTCGAGAAAGCCATACCTGCAAGGCACTGAGCATTGTGCATTGCATCTCTCTTTGCCATATCGCCGTTATAAGAATCAACAAGATCGTTCTGAATCATCTTAATGGCATGAAGAGCAAGCGGGTCTGTATAATCGCAGTTTGCGGTGGAAACATAAGCCTCAACAGCATGTGTCATAGCATCCATACCTGTGTGAGCAACCAGTTTTTTCGGCATTGTTTCGGCAAGGTCCGGATCTACGATAGCAACATCGGGAGTAATTTCAAAATCGGCGATAGGATACTTTATACCCTTCTGATAATCAGTGATAATTGAAAAAGCCGTTACCTCGGTAGCTGTACCCGATGTTGAAGAAATAGCACAGAAATGAGCTTTTTTACGAAGTGACGGAATGCCGAACACCTTGCACATTTCTTCAAAAGTAATCTCGGGATACTCATACTTAATCCACATAGCCTTTGCAGCATCAATAGGCGAACCGCCGCCCATAGCGATGATCCAGTCCGGCTCGAAATCAAGCATAACCTCTGCACCCTTCATAACTGTTTCAACAGACGGGTCGGGCTCAATACCCTCGAAAAGCTTTACCTCCATGCCTGCTTCTTCAAGATATGACACCGCTTTATCCAAAAAGCCGAAGCGTTTCATACTGCCGCCGCCAACACAGATGATAGCCTTCTTACCCTTGAAGCCCTTCAAAGCCTCTAAAGCACCCTTGCCGTGATAAAGATCTCTTGGTAAAGTGAATCTGTACATATTTTTTCCTCCTGTTTTTAGTAAATTATTCATATTAATGCTTAATTTTTATTTTTTATAAATTATAACACATGTTTTTTAAATAGTAAAGACTTTTTTTGTAAAGAATTGTAAAGATTTTTTAAAAAGAATATTCATTCTGCCATCACCGCAAAATCCACACAATAAATATATTCCTTTCGGGTAATTTTTAAGTACAGTATTTGCTTTAAAAATTAATATTCATGCGATCGGGAAATAATTTTGTTATGCAGAATTTAAATTTAGATGGTTTATTTTGAACCAAAGGTTTTATTATAACAATAGTGTTTACTGAAATAAGCTTTAACAGAATATAAATAGGTAACGTCAACAATTTCATTCTAACTTCGTTTAAAAATAAGAGTGAAAAACGGCAACATTGGAAGTTGATTTACATGCTGTCATTTTGAAAACAAACTCTCCTCTTTTTCGGCATATATTGTATAGAGCAATAAAAATATTTACGATGCTCAACAAGGAGGAAAATTAATGGGTGTAACCAAATCAAACAAGGAGCTTAATGTCACTCAGATTGACTGCAACGGTTCCTTTAAAATAAAACTCTCTCTGACCGCCGCTCCCAATATCGTTTCTAACCCTACCGATATTGTTTTAATACTCGACCGTTCGGGTAGTATGGCAGGCAGTCCTTTTGCAAATATGAAAAACGGTGCAAAGGCATTTATTGATATTATAGATGAGGCTACCGACGGCACGCAGGACGGACAAATCGGCTTCGGCAGCCACATCGGTATTGTCAGCTTTTCCGATACCGCAACGCAAAACACTCAGCTGATAACCTCTGTTGATGATTTGAAGTCTGCTGTGGATTCATTATCCGCAGGCGGCCGCACCAATCATGCCGACGCATTTACTAAGGCACTTGAGCTTTTTGACCCGAATTCTGACAACGAAAAAGTTATGGTTATGTTTACAGACGGTGTAACTACCGCAGGTGATAATCCCGATACGGTAGCCGCCGCTGCAAAGGCTCAGGGTGTATTAATATATTGTATTGGTCTTTCGGGAAACGGCGGCATTGATGAAAATGCACTTCGTGATTAGGCTTCAGAACCTGCTTCTTCGTATGTTGCTATTACTCCCGATGACGCAGAGCTTGAAGAGCTTTTCAAGGATCTCGCTAAAAATATTGCCAAGCCCGGAGCCACCGATATTGTTATTACAGATACAGTGGCTTCCTGCTTCCGAATTACTTCAATTTCTTCACCCTCCAAGGGTTCTGCAAGCACGCTGAACCCGAACACAGTAGAATGGAAGATTGATGAGCTTGGAGTCACACAAAGTGAGGGAGCAACCTTTGAATTTACAGTAGAGCACATCGGTCCTTGCTCAGGCATTGTAGAGGTAAACGAAAGTATAACCTATAAGGATAAAGAGGACAATGCCGTGACCTTCCCGTCACCGACGATTGATGTGGATTGCGGCGATGTTATATGCCCCGAAAACTGCCCCGAACTGATAGATATAACGATTGACGGCTGTACCGATACAGTGGAATTTGATGCCGGTGACTATGTTTTGCAGTCACTCGGACGTATTATTCAGTTAGATGTTACTTTAAAAAATATTTGCCCCGACAAGCGAGTTGCACTTGCCGTTTTGCTTTACGAAGTAGATTCCTACGGAAATATGTACAGCAGAGGCATGAAAACACTCACTATTCCTGCACACACAAAATCAACCTGCAGTAACGTGACCGTTCGCTGTATTAAATTTGTTCTTCCCGAGTACCTTGATGTTTCGGGATCATCTGATTTAATGTGCAACAGCAGTAAATTCAAAGCTCAATTCATAGCCAATTATATTGATAACGATTTTCACTGCTGTTGTGTAAATACCTGATTTAAGTAATTAACGGCGGAAACGAGTAAATATCTCTTTTCCGCCGTTATAATATGTAAAACCGATTAACGCTTTAAAAACATGGCAAGTACAAACAGAAAAATAGTTCCGAATATTGCCGCAAACAATATAATATCTGCCGTATGGTCACTTATATATATCTCATTCGGGTTGTTTGGGTTAATGTAAAATTCTGCTGTACCTCCTATTTCTTTTGAAATGCTTGAAGAAAACGATTTCTTATACGTTTGACCCATATATGCGTACTCATAAGATACTATATAGTAATCTTCACGTTTACCTTTTTCGTTTCTTTCCTGACGGCATTTTACGTCAACGATTGTTGCCGTCACTTTCACCGAACAGCGTTGCTTGTGCTGTTGCTTCGCACCGATAATTTTAATTCTAATTAAAAGAAAAAGAATAAAAATTGTAGCAGAAAGAAAAAGTAAAAAAAATCCACGCATTTTATGAACCCTCCCCATATCATATTAATGAACCTCAAAACAAAAGGACTCTACCCTATTGAGTAAAGTCCTTATTGGAGGCGTCACCCGGATTTGAACCGGGGATCAGGGTT
>JBGVDU010000179.1:0-2452 GCA_045119555.1 Acutalibacteraceae bacterium
GAGGGTCAGACCAAGGCGAAGCTCGGCAACACCGAGATAAGAACAATGGTGAATAACCTTATAAGCGAAAAGCTCAGAATTTTCCTTGAAGAAAATCCCGCAACGGCAAAGGCTATTTTTGAAAAAGCACTCGCCTCGGCAAGAGCCAGAGAAGCCGCAAGACGTGCCAGAGATTTGGTACGAAGAAAATCCGCACTCGAAAACGCATCACTTCCCGGCAAGCTTGCAGACTGCCAGTCGAGAAACCCCGACGAAACAGAAGTTTACATCGTAGAGGGAGATTCTGCGGGCGGTTCTGCGAAGAACGGCCGTGACAGAAAGTATCAGGCTATTCTTCCGCTTTGGGGTAAAATGCTCAACGTAGAGAAATCAAGACTTGATAAAGTTATCGGCAACGACAAGCTGATGCCTGTAATTACGGCTCTCGGCTGCGGTGTCGGTGATGAATTCGATATCAGCAAGCTGCGTTACGGTAAGGTTATAATTATGGCGGATGCCGATGTTGACGGTTCTCACATCAGAACGCTTCTATTAACATTTTTCTTCCGCTTTATGCGTCCGCTCATAGAGGAGGGGCATGTGTATATCGCACAGCCTCCGCTTTACAGAATAACAAAGGGCAAGAATACGCATTACTACGCATATTCAGATGCCGAGAGAGATAAAATTCTCCGAGAGCTTGACTGTAAAACAGATATTCAGCGTTACAAAGGTCTTGGTGAGATGGACCCTGAGCAGCTTTGGGAAACAACAATGAACCCCGAATCAAGAATCATGCTCCGTGTAGAGCTTGACGATGCCGCAGTTGCAGACGAAACCTTCACTATTCTCATGGGTGAAAAGGTTGAGCCAAGACGCTTGTTTATCGAGCAAAATGCAAAATATGTTCAAAATCTTGACGTTTAATTATATATAAAATCATTTAAAATGATACTCACTTTATGACAATGATGTCAAGGAACGAGGAAAAATTATGGATAATGAAATGAATCAAAGCGGAATCCCCGAATCCCGCATAATCAATGTGGACTTGGATAAGGAGATGAGAAAGTCATTTCTTGACTACTCAATGTCCGTTATCGTAAGCCGTGCATTGCCCGATGTAAGGGACGGCTTGAAGCCTGTTCATAGAAGAATTCTGTACGCAAAGTATGAAAATAATATTTTGCCTACTTCACCTTATAAAAAATGTGCCACAACCGTCGGTGACGTGCTCGGTAAGTACCACCCACACGGCGACGCCTCCGTATATGATGCCCTTGTGCGACTTGCACAGGATTTCAGTATGAGATATCCTCTTGTAGACGGTCACGGAAACTTCGGTAGCGTAGACGGAGACCCGCCTGCCGCTTACCGTTATACGGAATCAAGAATGAGCAAAATTTCCGTTGAAATGCTCCGTGATATTGATAAAGATACGGTAGATTTTGTGCCTAACTACGATGACAGCCGTAAAGAGCCGTCCGTTTTGCCTACACGATTCCCGAATTTGCTTGTAAACGGAAGTACGGGTATCGCCGTTGGTATGGCAACAAATATTCCTCCGCACAATCTTGGCGAGGTTAGTGACGCAATTTGTCATTTGATTGATAACCCCGATTCATCTCTTGCCGAGCTAATGGAGTTTATCGCAGGCCCCGATTTCCCAACAGGCGGTATAATTATGGGTCGAAGCGGTATCAGAGCCGCTTACGCTACCGGCAGAGGTAAAATTATTGTTCGTGCAAGAACGGAAATTACCGAGGAGAAGAACGGCAGACATAAGATTATTGTCAGCGAATTGCCGTATCAGGTTAATAAAGCAAGATTGATTGAAACCATTGCCGATTATGTTAAGGATAAGAAAATTGAGGGAATCACCAACATTGAGGACCACTCCGACCGTAACGGTATGCACATTGAAATTGATGTAAAGCGTGAGGCAAATGCACAGGTAGTGCTCAATCAGCTTTTCTCATACACACAAATGCAGGTTACTTTCGGTGCAATTTTGCTTTCGATTGTAAACGGCGAGCCGAAGGTGCTCAGTCTGAAGCAGATTTTAGAGCATTACATCGACTTCCAGATTGATATAATCACAAGAAGAACTGTTTTCGACCTTAAAAAAGCACAGGACAGACTTCATATTTTAGAGGGTTTAAAGGTTGCCATTGACTACATAGACGAGGTTATTTCGATAATCCGTTCGAGTAAAGACCAGGCAACGGCAAAGCAGGCACTTTCCGAGAGATTCGGACTTGATGATGTTCAGACACAAGCCATCGTTCAGATGCGACTCGGACAGCTCACAAATATGGAGCAGGCTAAGATTGAGGAAGAAATTCAGGCTTTACAGGCAAAAATCAAGGAATATCTCGAAATTCTTGAAAGCGAAGCAAAACAGCTTGAAATCGTAAAAGATGAGATTACAGCAATCAGAAATAAATACGCTGACCCAAGACGTACAGAGATT